>JAYGEV010000526.1:0-14853 GCA_046582225.1 Pseudomonadales bacterium | reverse complement strand
ATCGAGCAGCACGATTGAGTCTACATCGGTCACACCACCACCAATATTGGTCACACGAACGGTGTAGTCCATTGTTGCCCCGGGGATCGACTTCGGATTAGTGCTTCCGGTCACTGGATCCAGAAAGGGAACAACGGACTTAGCCATCACCAGATCCCCGTTTGGCGTGGCGGGGAAATCAAAGCTGCAATTGCTGGGCCTGTCCGAGTTTGCCATGACAGCGTTCAGATACATCCGTCGCCCGTTCAATTGAGCTATCTCGGATTTTTTGGAATCGTGATCCCCAAGGTAATAGACCATGGAACCCGCTCCCAAAGTAAGCCTGGATGCCGTGGCCACATGGGTGGCGGGATCAGCAACGTTGTTTACGTGGCTGTGCGCGCCATTGCGAAATGCGGAGCCGGCCGCCAATGCGTATTCGGGAATGGATCCTCCGGCATCATTGAGCGCACCCTCGAACTGAGCGTATTCAAGATCAGCATTGGGATAGTTGAACCCGCCTTTCACCTTATTTTTGACAATCCCGGTGGTGGTCTGAAAAAGACCGTGTGTGGTGTTGTTTTCATAGCTCCGAATCGCCGCACACTGTGCCAGAAAATTACCACCACCCTCGACAAACGCTCGGATCGCCTCGCTCTCCGTATCATTGTCCGTTGTATCCCAATGCGGTTCGCTCGCAAGCGTGATGCAAATGTCGGCGTTGACGGTTGCCAGCGTGGCTGCCGGGATCACCACATACTGATTCCCCGGCGTGAACCCCGCGGCGACCAGGATCGAAGTGTGAATCCCGGCTTTGCCGCCATCGCCCAACACGCCCACCTTCTTACGTTGTGAGATGGTCTGACGAACATCAACGGTTACATCGGCCGTGGTTTCATACACCGCTACATTGTTTCCGAACGCGGCGATCAACGGCAGCGCGGTGGCCACCCACTCCTTGCTGACAATGAACGGGCCCGCGCTGAAATTCAGCGTGCTGGCGCTTGTTGTGGGAGGAACAATTCTTTTTGCACTAACGCTGAAATCGGACCCGTCTTTCGATTTTCCAGAACGGATCGCCCACTTCACAGCTACGCTGTTCCACAGCAGATGGTTTACCAGCCCGTACGCTTTCAGATTGAAGGGCGCGCCAATATTCTGCATGGCGTTGTCCATCGCAATCACCAGGGACCCCGAAGGGATCAGTTCCGGGTTGGCTGAAGGAGGAGGCAGCTCGGCACTTGCGGGCTGGCCGAACAACCAGCCACCCGCTTTATTTGAAGAGCGTGTGGCTTAATACGGTGGAATTGTCTCAATCAATACGGACAAGCTGCTGGGGAAAGGTCATGATTACCAGCAACCGTGCGTTCCTGAAGAAGCGAATCGTGCGCCAGCGAACGAAAAACTGGCCAACGGCACCACAGCCGGTTTTCTGGACGGACGACTTCAGCAATCTGTTCGAGGTCGTGGACTGGTAGCGATGCGTCGGCGGGGGCTAAAGCCCAAGCACTGCCTTGGCGATGATGTTTTTCTGTACCTCTTTGGACCCACCGAACACCGATGCGGCCCGCGTGTTCAGGTAACGCGGCGTGACGGTCTCAGCGTATTCGGGTCCAGGCCAGCGTTCGTTGTGGCCGTTCAGAGAAATTCTGTTTGCGTGCGGCATTCCGTAATACTGCACCGCCTCGAGCTTCAGTTCGCCGATGGCCTGGTCGATCTCTACTGAGGCGTTCTTGGCCAGTGAAGACCCGATACCCGGAGACTCGCCTCGCGCCATTCGCGCCAGGCCGGCCAACTCGGCAAACTCGAGCGCCGAAGTACGTATCTCCAGCGCACTGATCTCGTTTCGAAAACCAGCATCCTCCAGCAACGGAACTCCGTCAATGCCTTCACCGCCGGCGATGGACCTCAGTTCAAACAACGACTCCTTCAAACGGGTTGCAGCGCCTCCTCCGCCACGCTCGAACTCAAGCAAATATTTGGCCACGTTCCAGCCGTCGTGTTCGGGTCCGACCCGGTTTGCCTGGGGCACGCGTACATCGTCGAAAAATACCTGATTGACCTCATGATCGCCGGCCAGGGTAATGATCGGCTGCACGGTGATGCCCGGTATGTCCATGGGAATGAGTAGAAAAGTGATGCCCGCCTGAGGCCGGCCGGAGCTGTCGGTGCGGACGAGGCAGAAGATGTGATCGGCAAATTGGGCATGGGTGGTCCAGATCTTGGTTCCGTTCAGGATGTAGTCATCGCCATCCTTCACTGCGGCCATTTTCAAGCTGGAAAGGTCCGAGCCCGAGCCGGGCTCGGAGTAGCCCTGACACCAGTAGTGTTCGCCGGTGAGCATGCGTGGCAGATAGTAGTTTTTCTGCTCCTCGGTCCCGTACTTGAAAACCACCGGCGCGAGCATTCGCAAACCCAATGGGATCAAACCCGGCGCATGAGTACGCGCACACTCCTCACTCCAGATGTACTTCTGGGTGGGTGACCAGTTGGTGCCACCGTGCTCAACAGGCCAGGCCGGGACGGCCCAGCCTTTCTCCAGCAGAATTGCCTGCCAGCGCATGGCAAGATCTTTCTCGGCAAATACCGTGGTGGTCTTTTCAGAAGCACGCCGAATGTCCGGCGTGAGCTTCTCAGCAAGGAAGCTACGCACTTCTTCGCGAAAAGCCTGGTCCTGGCGGCTGAACTCGAAATCCACCTCGCTCAGTCCTTGGCAGTACAGAAATCTGCTCGCGGCGTCATGGTCTCGTCGTAAACCGGTTCCTGCAAATCCACGCGGTATTTTGAGATATCGGCACCCAGCAGACCGAACTGACCGATCGCTTCACGCATCTCGAGGTACCAGCGGGTCTTGAAGTGAGCAGCCAGTGCCTCCTCGCTGGCCCAGCGCTCGAACACCCGAACGCGTCCTGGCGTCAGCGGCTCCGGGCACCAGTCGTAATCCAGGCAGCCTTCTTCGGTTAGCGCGCCGACAATCAGCGGGCGACCCGCCTCCAACGCAGCCTCGACATTCTCGGGGGGCAAGTCGATGGTGCCCGATATAATGATCGTGGTCATGGTCCTTCGTGTCTCCTCTTGTTGACCGGTCCGTTCACCGGACCTGAATGGATTCTTCGTTCCAGGGGCTCAGTGTCCGGGTGGTGTCTTTGAATGCGTCGGGTAGCTCCTCGACCATATGCCAGGTGGCGGCCAATCGACCAAATCCCACGCAGAACGCCGACCACATTCCCAGCTCGACAATCTGTGCTTCGCTGAAGTGTTCACGCAACTCATCGTAGACGCCATCGTCGATGGAAAGGTGATCTGAGGCCATCAACTCGCCGAACCTGATCGCTGCTTTCTCGGCGGTGGTGAGGTTGTCCGCCTCGGCCGGTTTTTCCAGCGAGCAAACCAGATCCTCGGTCACCCCGTCATTGAGCGCATCGGTGTAGCGAATGGCCATGCAACTGCGACATTGATTGAAAAATGCGATGCGCAGCCGTACCAGTTCAACCAGCTTATCCGACAGCGTTCGCTTGGTTTTCATCGCGCCCGCAAATCCCATCATGCCCATCATCAGATCCGGGCAATGGGCGAAGAACCGCGTCAAACCCTGTTCCAGCGCGGTGAGATTCTCCGGCTGGATCGCAGCTTTGAGTTCCGGGGCCCAGTCTTCTGGCTCGATCTTTTGTAGTCGGCTCATTTGCCTGCTCCTTTTTCGATGTTCGGCGTTCCAGACCCGAAAGGTCTGCGCTCAGGCTGAAAACAATCCTTCGGCCTGCACGTCAGCCAGGGATTGCTGGAAGACCTCGATGAGGGTATCAATTTCCGCGCTGCTGTGGGCAGCCGACAGGAACGCCCTTTGCGTCCCTGGAACCAGCACCCCGCGGTTCAACGCGTGCAGATAGAACGCTTTTTCCGCACTCACATTCGCGTGAGTGACGTCGCGCATGCTGTCCAGCGGTTCACGCTGAAAGAACATGTGAAACATGCCGCCGACGTTCTTCATCCGGGCCGGGACCTGATGCATTTCACAGTATCCGTTCACCTGGGCCGCAAGACGATCTCCGGCCGCGTTCATGTCGGTATATACCTCCGGATGCTCACGCAGGTACCCGACTGCTGCCGCGCCGGCTTCCATGGTCAGCGGATTGCCGGAGAACGTACCACCGGAGAACACACCGTTGCCGGCGCTCAAGCCAGTGAACACTTCCATGACTTCGGCTCGGCCGGCAATCGCACCGACCGCCAGGCCGCCGCCCAGGACCTTGCCATAGGTGGCCAGATCCGGGGTGACCGAGAACAGTTCCTGGGCGCCACCATAGGCCACACGGAACCCGGTAATGACCTCGTCGATAGCGAACAGCACGCCCGCCTGGCGACAAACGCTGCTCAACTCGCGGAGAAACTCGCCTGCTTCGGGCTGAGGATTGGAACTTTGAACGCCCTCGACCATGACCAGAGCCAGTTCGTCAGCATGCTGACGAATGAGATCGAAGGCGGCCACATTCCGATACGGCAGCAGCAGCGTGAGATCCGCCAGCGCCTTAGGAATGCCATTTCCCATCGGGAACTTTTCCGGCGCATCACGCGGACTGGATGGATCGGTCATCCACATGCCGTAGTCGTGCGCGCCGTGGTAGAAACCGTCGAACAACGCGATCTTCTCCCGGCCCGAGTATCCTCGCGCGGCGCGGATCGCATACATGGTGGCTTCGGAACCGGTGTTGCAGAACACCACCCGATCCGCACACGGGCTCGCCTCGTGCAGCAGGCTGGCAAGCTTCATCTGGCTGGTGGTGTGGATGCCGAACATCCAGCCCTTTTCTGTCCGCGCTTTGATCGCCTGCTCAATGAGCGGATGCCGGTGCCCGAGCATGTGCAAACCAAAACCCACTGACGTGTCGATGTAGCGGTTGTCATCGGCGTCGTACACGAACGGACCTTCGCCGCGGTCGATGAAGATCGGGTGCGGCATCTCCAGATTGGCAGCGAGGCCCGAGTTGAGAATCTCGGCACGCTCCGCGGAAATCTGCTGGGAAAGCGGCGTTTTAGCGAGCAGCGCCTCCCGCGCCTCGGCAACCGTGCTCATTTTCCGGTGAGTCGGGCAACGACGGGAGCGAACGGTTCGAGAGCATCCTCGCCGACCGTGAAGTAGGATATGCCGAATAGCTCCCGACGCCGTTCGAGTTCCTCGCAGATGGTGTCCACACCGCCAAACAACCCGTGCGGGTGGCGCAGCATCTCATCTTCAGAGAATCCGAACTGCTGCGACATCATCGCGACGATGGGCTTTGCATCGTCCGTCACGAACGTAAAATACGCACCGATCTCGATCTCGAGATCATCGAATCGATCGCCGGCACCATCCCTGATCCAACCGATCTTTTTGGTGGTTTCGGTTTCCGTGGACATCTGCACCCCATCCGGACCGATCATGCCCGCACGGTTGTTGAAGTTGAGGCTGACGATGTCTGCTTCGCGACCCGCCAGGCGCAACACCCGTGGGCTGCCACCACCGATCATGATCGGTGGCTTCGAGATCGGCTTGGGCAAGCCTTCGAAGTCCTTCCAGCTTATCGTGTCGTTGCTGACATCGGCGGCACCGTCACCTCGAAACGCCTTTATCCCGGCAACAACGTCGGCAAGGCGATCGATTCTCACTGCAGGCTCATCGAACGCGATGCCCGTTGCCTCGTACTCACTCTTGATCCAACCCGCGCCGAGGCCGAACTCGAGCCGCCCGTTGGACAACATGTCGATGGTCATCGCAGATTTGATCAGCACCACCGGCAGGTGGTAGTCGATGCAGAAAACCCGACAACCGATCCTGATCTCACTGGTCACGGCCGCGGCATACGCCATGGCAGGAATTGCGGCGAGGTTCTGAATCGGGTGAGCGGCCGCTTCGAGCGCGGGGCCCGGCCCGAGAATGTGGTCGGCCAGGTGAAAAGCAGAATAGCCCAGTGCTTCTGCTTTCTGGACCCTTTCGGTCCACTGCTCGGCCGAGGCGGCATTAAAGGACTGGATTCCAAAGCGGAATGGATTTGGCATGAGATCCCCTCAGTTACGCGCAGGAGGCGCCCCCGACGCCGACCTGTTCATTGGCTATGAAAGCGTTCGGCCTTGGAAAGGCCTCCTACGCTGTTCTGTCTACACAGTACTTGATGGCGCGCCTGAGCAATTCGTAATACTCAGGCTTGTCCCAGCTGCCACGTTCGATGGTCGGATAAAACTCCACGACCGGGCGCATGTCGTAGTGCCCGCGGCAATGACCCAGGCAGTTGTAGAGCACCTCGCCGTCGCCAACCTTATTGATGTAGTACATCGGGCGCGGTTCGTCGTCGTCCCAGTTCTCGGCGATGAAACCTGTGGCCTCACCGGTGAAATGGGTCTGCAGGAGCACGTGCACGTCGCCGTGAAACTTACACAGGTACAACTCGTCGTCGGTCTCGAACTCGTTGATTCCTTTCACGAGTTCGTGATCAGGATCGGCCAGCTCTACCTTGAACGGTTGATTCGGCGGGTGCCCTTTAAACTGCGAGCCCAGCGTCTCCATGAATACCGGCGCAGTTTCAGGCGCATCAACGCCGCCTTCTGTGAACTCGAGTATTGAGTTGGTGCCGTGCAGGCCGATCCAGCGCTTGCCGGATGACACATAGTCGCGCAGGGCGAGCTGCTCTTCTTCGGTCGGTATCATGTTGCAGGTGTAGGAGATGAGAAAATCACTGGCGGCGATGGCTTCGAGATCGTGGTAGTCGGTTGCCACCCTGGTGCGAACGGTCGGATGCTCCGCAAGCAGCTTCAGCAATTCCACCCGTGCAAAGTCGATGTCGTGATACATCCCGGCCGCGACCATGTACACGTCGATGATTCTGTCTGCCATCGTCTTCCCCCAGATTGATTGTGCCGAAGCGATCCCGGCGGGACCGCCCCGGCTGGCGCGTTTTTAGACTGGCGAGTTCTTAGAATTGAATCCGCTTGGTGAAACCGCCATCAATCACTACATTGGTGCCGGTCGTGTAGCCACCGAACGGGCTTGCCAGCAACGCAACCTGTGCGGCCACCTCGTCGGCGGAGCCCATGCGTCCAATGGGAATATCGGCCACGGTGGCATCGTAGAACGCGGTCATGTTCTTCTTGATCATGTCCCACGATCCGCCTTCGATCATGATCGGGCCAGGACAAATCGAGTTCACTCGAATTCCCTTGGGACCAAGATCCTGCGCCAGAGCACCCGAGTACTGAATCATCGCGCCCTTCATCGCGTTATACGCACCGGCACCGATGAACTTCTCCAATGCGGCCGTGGAGGAGATCATGACGATGCTGGCGTTATCTGAGTTCTCCAGGTGTGGCTGCGAGCCCTCAACCAGCCGGACCGTGCCGAGCACGTCATGCTCGAAATTCGCCCGCCATCCTGCTTCACCCGGCGCATTACCACCGCTGACGTTGGAAACCACACAGTCGATTCCGCCCAGCGCTTCGGCTGACGCAGCGATCCAGGCCTTGAGCGCATCGCCGTCGCCGACATCCACCGATTGACCAAAGGCCGTGACGCCCTTGCCCGACAACGCCTCGACGGCCGCATTTACCTCGTCGCCATTGCGCGCACAGATCGCCACATTGCAGCCTTCGTCGGCGAGCCGGTCCGCGATAGCGCGGCCGATGCCTTTGGTGCCACCGGTAATCAGTGCTTTTTGCCCTTTGAGATTCAGATCCATGATGTGTCCTCTATTTTTAATATGAGCTGCATCAGACCAACGGCCCAAATTGTGGGCGTGCCGGTCGATCGTCAGCGGTTACTGTAACGTTGACCTTGCCCCCTGCCAAAGTCACCGGATAGGTCTTGAGTGGCTGCGTTGCCGGCGCCGCCAGGCACCGACCATCCCGCACATCAAAGCGCGCGCCATGCAGCGGACAATTAACCTCATGGCCTCTGAGCTTGCCCGCGACCAGCGCCTGCTTTGCGTGGCTGCAGCGGTTGGATACAGCGTAATACTCCCCGTCCACTCTGCACAAGAGCACATCGACGCCATCTACGTCGCGGGCGATCATTTCTCCGTCGGCCAGGTCCGCCTGGGACGCTATCGGCCTCAAACTATTTCATCCATTTGATGGGCTGGCGATGCAGGTAATCGTCGATGGTCTTGTGGAAATGCCGCACCCTGAGTTCCTGGCTCGAGATCCACAGCCCCCGGAACCCTTCGCTGTTCATACCCTGCTGGATCATCGGCAGGTTGTAGGCATCCTGGTCGAGCACTTCCCCCAGAGATTCTTCCCCGTGCTTCCATTGCCGGTGCGCGGGGCGCTCCGGCCAGGCTTGGCCTTCCGGAATCGTCGAATAATTCTGGACATCGTAGAACATCCTGTTGGGGTCACTCGGATGCGGACGCTGGCGAAATACCATGACGTTGTTGCAGTGAGTATTGAACGTGATGTTCGGGAAAATCATGTAGTGATAGTCGTCGGTGAGCTGATCGTCGTTGAGCTCTGAGTAGTCAAAGCCCATGGCCTTGGCGTTTGCGCGCACATACTTCTGAATGCTGCGCCGCACGTCCAGCCCATCACCGGTAAATTTTTCCGGATCCATACCGGAACCGCTCATGAACACCTTCAGCGCGTCGTCGATGATGCTGCCATCCTCGATATGGGTGCTCACACACCCGAACGGGATCAGATATCGGTTGTGGCGCTCGTAGCAGTCGATCTGCACATCCATGTCTTCGAGCATCCACAACAGCTGCGGGTGGGTGCCGGCAACGTGATAGGTTTCGTTGAACGCGTCGACCGACGCCTTCCAGTTGACGTCCCATTCCACGGTCACATCGTTGACCAGCGCCATTGCCTCGAAGTGATACGGATCGAGATGCTCAGGAATCATGCCGAGAAATTCCTCAAGCGGCTCGGCGTCCTGATTCAGGCTGAACCAAACCCAGGCACCCCACGCTGCGCAGGGCAGCTTGACGATACTGAGTTTGTCGCACGGTGCGCCCTGAGGAAACGTCTCGCTGTCCGGCACATTGACCAGCTCGCCCCGAAGGTTGTACTCCCACATGTGGTAGGAGCATTTGAACGTCTCGGTATTGCCCTTCCTGCCGTACGCGACCCGGTTTCCGCGATGCGAGCAAACGTTGTAGAACGCGTTGTACTGGCCGTCGTCATCACGTGTGATCACGACGCTCTCTTTGCCGATTTCGGTAACAACGTAGTCGCCGGGATTTTTGAGGTCGCCAATCCACGCACCCATCAGCCAGACCTTGGTCCACATGCGGTCCCACTCGAGCTGCCGGAACTCATTCGAGGTGTAGCGTTCCTTGGGAATGATGTCGTAGCCCAGGTCCGGATCTGGCTCCTTCTGACAGGGCGTTATGGAAGTCTGCGGATCTGCAAATCGTTCGATCTTTCTGTATACCGTCATGCCCTTTCTTTTCTCCTCAACAAAACCGTCAGGCGTGCATGTTTTAGCCGAAGCATTTGTACCATCCACGACCCGCGAATGCACGCCCTGCGCGGCAGTTTGTGGAAGATATTGATTTCGACCGCTGTCGCGAAATTACGATTCCGAAACCCAGAAGATGGCATTGCGCACCAACTGCCGAAACTGCGGGTTCTCATACGCCTTCGGGTCATCCCCACACTGCAGATAAACGATCCGGCTGTTGCCTTTGGTGTGCGTCCAGCCGATGAGGTTGCTCCCGTCGGGGTGCTCCCAGCCCTCGTTGTCGAACATCTTCTGCTCGCGTACCACCTTAGCGGACGAAAAAAAGTTTTCCGCGGTGAACTCATAGTCGCTGGTCAGCAAAGGCACAACGGTATCTTCGAACACCTCGTACAGATACAACTCATCGGTAATGGAAAACGTCGCCGGCAACCCCTGGGTGACCGGATGATCTCCCACCACACTTACGGTGTACTCAATGCCATGGCGGTATCCTGAATCGGGGCGATCCTGGCCGCGAAGAGTCCCGGGCAGGTACAGAAACCGTCCGCCCACGATCTCCGCATACTCCTCCCACGCCGGCCAGCCCGCGACCGCATGATGCAGAAACACGAAGCCATGGCCGTGTTCCACGAGGGAGAGAAAATCCTCCTTGTAGTCCTGGTCAGGGGCCGGAAAGTCAGGTTCCCGGTCCGGGTGGAATACGATTCCGGGCATGTCGTACATCACGTAGGCGTCAAAGCGACTGGCCTGCCTGATGTTGAATATCGCCTGGGCCGCAGGTTGTTCCACGTGTGTCCAGTCGACCCCGTCCATGCTGTCGAATGCCTGAAAAAACGGTTCCCGCTCGAACGGATGACCCTTTGTCACCAACGCGATGTTCTTCATATTTTGTTCCCACCGCCCTGTTGCTCGACATCCGACCCCGGCATAACATGGCGACGATACCATAGCCGATAATAACGATGACAAGCGCACAACCTCTCAGCGAGCCGACGTGGCAGCAAACCAAGAGCGGCATGACCCAGGCTACAATTCTCGATTCCGCGATCACCTGCTTTTACGAATTCGGCTACGCGAACACCACGACCGAAAACATTGCGAAAGCGGCGGGCGTTTCACGAGGTGCGATGCTGCATCATTTCCCGACCCGTTTCGATTTGATCAAAGCCGCGGTGGAACGCCTCAATCAGAAACGCCTGGACTTATACGCCGAGGAAGAAGCCCGGGTGCAGCAGGGTGCCGAGCACACACGCATCGAAGAAGGAATCGATACCTACTGGCGGCAGCTTAATACCCCGGAGTTTGTGGTTTTTTACGAACTCAAGGTCGCCGCTCGAACCGATCCGGAACTCGCCAAAATCCTCATCCCGGCGGTGATCGAATTCAAACAGAACCAGCTCGAGGCGACACGAAAGCTGTTTCCTGACCTGGTTCTTTCCGAGTCCTGGGAACGCACCAACCATCTCTCCGGTTTCCTGCTGGAGGCGATGGCAACCGCGAAAATGATCGATGGGCCCGAGGTGCCGGTGGATCAGATGCTGGACTGGTTGAAGCGTGAACTCCGGCGCAGCTACCAGGATGTATTGAATACCGTGACGCGGCCGGACGCCGGTGAGAAGTAGGCGCGCGGACCGAGCCCCATGACGCTACTGGAACAGCAAAGCCTGGCCGACCCGGAGACTCTCGAGAATCCGAACCCATATCATCACGCCCTGCACGAGCAGCCGATCTTCTTTGACCAGCAACTTGGTTTCTTCATCTGCTCCACCTACAAGCTGATGCGGGAAATCCTGCGCAATACCGATGTGTTTTCGAGCATCAACAGCCAGACCGTGGATTCTATGCGGGCGCCGCCGCCGGAAGTCGCCAAACTGCGCGCGGCGATGCATCCAACGGTAAATACTCTGGTCACCAACGACCCGCCCTCTCACACCCGCATCCGGACGATGGTCAACGAACCGTTTCGACCGCGGAACATCGAAAAACTCGTCGCTCAGATTCGGAGTACCGCCGACGAAGCCATTGATTCGTTCATCGACGACGGCGAATTCGAGGCGGTAACCCAGCTGGCGATCCCGGTACCTATCAACGTGATCTCCGACATGCTGGGTCTGGATCGCAGCATGGCGTCCAACATCAAGCTGTGGTCGGACGCTTCGGTGGAGCCGCTCGGCATGATGGTGAGCGACGAGCGGCTCATCGAATGTACCCGCCTGGTCAAGGAATTCCAGGACGTCATGGCGGCAGAGCTCGAGTCTCGACGGGCGCATCCGAGAGATGATCTTCTCACCGAGTTAGTCACCACACGGGACGAAGACGGCAACGAATTTTCCATGGCCGAAATGCTATCGCTCACCTCGCAGTTTCTCGTCGCCGGCAACGAAACCACCACCAATGGTATCGCCGCAGGGGTGCAGCTGCTCGTGGACAACCCGGAGCAGCAGCAGGTGCTTCGACGCGAGCCGCCGCGGGTTCGCGTGTTCATCAACGAGGTGTTGCGCCTGGAGGCTCCCGTGCAGGGGCTGTTTCGAGTTGTCACCGTCGACACCGAACTCAACGGCGTGAAAATTCCGAAGGGTTCCCGAATCATGTTGCGCTTCGCCGCAGCCAACCGCGACGCAGCCAAATTTCAAGATCCTGACAAACTGGACGTTACGCGCCACAACGCCGGCTCGAACGTCGCGTTTGGCGCGGGCATCCACCACTGCATCGGAGCCAATCTCGCGCGTGAGGAGATGGTGCAGACATTTGAGGCGTTATTAAACCGTACCGCCAACCTCGCCTATGCGGAAGGCCGCAACGACTTCAAACACCACCCCTCGATGATCCTGCGCGGCCTGAAACGGTTGCACATCACCTTCGATTCGATCCCGTAGGAGGCGACTCCGTCGCCGAACGATCGCATTGCGGACGGTTCGTTCGCGGAGCGTTCGCGGACGGAGTCCGCTCCTACGGCCAGTTTGCGGTGCGGCCAAAATCTCCGACCAACTACATATTCTTCGCAAAAGTCGTCAATTTCCCCTCTAACCACAGATCGCGCTCGGCTTTTCAATTCACAAATATACGCGGCTAGCGGTTTAAGCTGACCGGCGGTTCCGTTATAAATGACGCCCTGATGATTTGTCACTGCCCGTCGGCGGGCAAAAAGCAGGACTCAACAACAATATTTTCGCCATTTTTCCAAAGGGGAGGCACTTTTGACAACACAGATTTCCGACGAAACGCTGCTGGATATCCATCGGCGCATGGTCCGCATTCGTATCTTTGAGGAAACCGCGGGCAAGATGATGGAAGACGGCAAGATCCCAGGCGCCCTGCACCTGTACGTCGGTCAGGAGGCGGTCGCCTGCGGCGTCATGGTGCACCTGAGCGACAGCGACTGGATCACCAGCACGCACCGCGGCCACGGCCATTGCCTGGCCAAGGGTGGCCAGTTCAAAGAGATGATGGCGGAGCTGTTTGGGTGCGCGACGGGCTACTGCAAAGGCAAGGGCGGCAGCATGCACATCTCCAATCTGGATCTCGGAATACTTGGCGCCAATGGCATCGTCGGCGGCGGTCCACCGATCGCGGTGGGCGCCGGGTTCTCCAGCAAGTTCAGAAAAACCAACGATGTCACGGTGACGTTTTTTGGCGACGGCGCGAGCAACGAAGGCTCGTTTCACGAAGCCGCCAACATGGCGGCGTTGTACAAGCTGCCGGTGATTTTTGTTTGTGAAAACAACGGTTACGGCGAATACACCCCGCAGGCGAACCACCAGGCAATCGTCGACGTCGCAGACCGGGCGGCGGGCTATGGAATGCCAGGCGTCGTCGTCGACGGCATGGACGCTGTGGCGGTTTGGGAGGCCGCCGGTGAAGCGATCAAAAGCGCTCGCGATGGCAACGGGCCAACATTGGTCGAGTGCAAGACATATCGTTTCTACGACCATGTCGGCGTGCGGGGAATGGGCCTGTCCTATCGCACCGATGAGGAAGTCGAACAGTGGAAACAGCGCGATCCGATTAAGTTGATGGAGGAACGTCTGGCCGAGCAGGACATCCTTTCCGCAGAAGCCGCTCAGGCAATCCACGACGAGGTCAAGCAACTGATTGACGAGGCCGTGGAGTTTGCGAAGTCCAGCCCGATGCCCGAACCCAGCGCACTGTTAGAAGACGTTTACGCCTAACCGGAGAATTACCATGGCCGAAGCACAACAACAACCCCGACAGCTCCCGTACGTGGCCGCGATCACCGATGGCATTCGCGCGGTGCTCAACGAGCAGCCCGACGCATTTGTCGCCGGTGAGGACGTCGCCGGCGCCGGCGGCGTGTATGGCTACTACAACGGCATCCTGAAGGAATTCGGCCCTGAGCGCGTGTTCGACACGCCCATCTCAGAAGCAGGCATCGTTGGCCTGGCCGTTGGCGCCGCAGCCACCGGCTGCCGCCCGGTGATCGATCTGATGTTCATGGACTTTCTCGGCGAATGCATGGACGAGGTCGCCAACCAGCTGGCCAAGATGCGCTACATGTTTGGCGGCCGTGCGACCTTGCCGGTCACGATGCTGACGATGGCCGGAGCTGGGGCGAGCCTGGCCGGCCAGCATTCCCAGAGCCTGGAAGCCTGGCTGTGCCACCTCCCGGGTCTGAAGGTCTGTATGCCGACCACCGGTTACGATGCCAAAGGACTGATTATTTCAGCTGCTCGCGACGACAACCCGGTCATCGTGGTTCTGAACAAGATGTCCCTGGCGTTGATGAGTGAGGTACCCGAAGAGTCCTACGCCATTCCCCTGGGCGAGGCAAACATCGTCCGCGAGGGAAGCGATTTTACGTTGATCGCGATGGGCCGCATGCTCCACGAAGCGCTGAAGGCTGCCGAGGAACTCAAGGCTCTGGGTATCGACACCGAAGTCATTGATCCCCGCACGATCCAGCCCTTCGACACCGACACCGTGGTTGCGTCCGTGAAGAAGACCCATCGGGCGATGGTGGTGCACGAAGCGGTGAGATTCGGTGGCGTCGGTGCGGAGATCGCAGCCCAAATTCAGGAGTACGCATTCGACTATCTGGACGCTCCGGTGGCTCGGGTAGGGGCGCCGTTCTCGCCCGTGCCATTCAGCCCCGCATTAGAGGCCATCTACGTGCCAAACGCAGAACGCATTCTGTCTGAGGCGAAGCAACTTCTTGGCCTTTAGCAGCGTCGGGGCGTAGCCGGAGCCGCCGCGGGCGCAGGTAATATGGGCACCATCGGCATCATCGCAAATCCGGCGTCCGGCAAAGACGTGCGCCGCCTGGTCGCTCGCGCTTCGGTTTTCGACAACCAGGAAAAGCAGGCCATCGTACGCCGGGTCCTTGTCGGGCTGGTCGCCGCCGGCGCCGATGAGGTCGCGTATCTCGATGATCGTCACGGCATTGTGCGCACGGCCCTGGAGGACGAACGCGCACCGCTGCGGAGTACCGCCGT
>JAYGEV010000496.1:0-1683 GCA_046582225.1 Pseudomonadales bacterium | reverse complement strand
AGCATGCCAGAGTGGCTTCCGAGGATTTCTATGTTTTCGGTTTCGACTCCGGTTTGTTCCAGGCAACTAGACCAGTGCACCACGCCATCAGACTTGCTGTAGATCGCCGTTGCTGGAACCGCTAACGATAGTTCCGTGGATGCCGCCATCTCCTCGCGCATTTCCTCGGTGGTCATCCCTGACATATATTGGAACAGCCGCGCCACCAACGGACTGGTTGTTTCGGGCCCCTGTGACGAAAACGGGCTTCCCAGGGTGATGACCTGGCGCACGTGATCCGGAAATGATCGGGCCAGCGCGCGGGCGTAAATGCCGCCCAGGCTCTGTCCGATCAGGGTGATCTTGTTGTCCAGCGTACCCGTGAGCAGGGCGAAGTGCTGCTCGAAGCGTTCCTGCAGTTCAAGACTGCCCGTGTTGCGCCCCTGTTCCCAGCCGCTCACCTGGTAGCCGAGGCCTGACAGGTAGCGACGTATCACCAGGGTTGATTCGTCTCCGGCGGTGAAGCCAGGTATCACCACTACCGGGTGGCCATCACCCAGTGGAGCGGCGGCCAGCATGGGCCAGCTGTACGCGAGCGAAGTTGCTTCAAGCAGAATTCGTGGCAGCTCGGTCACCGAATTCCAGACGGATGGACTTTGTTGACGCTGTTGGGCGATCTCCAGGACTTCGTACACGTAAGGTCCGACGGCTTGATTGATCAAAGTGTCACGAATATCGCTCTGGTGGTCAACAGATAAATGTTGCACTGCAAAATCATGGTCGCTTTTGCGCCGGCTCGCGGAGTTCGGTGGCTCGCGGCATTGACGCGGGCTCGATTGTGGCTACAATGCGCGCTCGCGGCGGGATAGTGCATTGCAACATTTGCGCCCGGGCAGCCGTCAAAAGGCACCATAACAGGGCGCGGGATGCGAAACGCACCAGAACAGCCCGTCTTCAACAATCCCGCTTTTCGGCATATACCTTTAAAAATCAATGGCTTGTCATACGAGCGTTGCTGGCACGGCAATTGCTATACAGACACCGATCACGCTAAAACGGAGGTCTGATCACGTGTATAAACTCAGCGCCCTGGGTGCAGGTTTTCTCTACAACGAGTCGGCACGGTGCCCGCAACATGTGGCGTCGGTGCAGATATTGGAGCTTCCTGACAACGTTGAAGTGAAGGAATTTATCGCACAGTTCAAGTCGCTGCTACGCGCGCGAATTCATCTGGTGGACTACTTCACCAACAAGCTGCAGTTTCTGCCACTTGATCTCGATCACCCGGTGTGGGTCAAGGATGAATGTTTCAAGATCGACAATCATGTGCATCAAGCCGAAATTGCCGCTCCGGGCGGACGTCGCGAGCTGGAAGCCAAGATCGCCGAGCTTCACGCCGAGCCGTTGGATCGCAGCCGACCGTTGTGGGATCTGTGGGTACTTACCGGGTTGCAAAGCGGTCGCATTGCGTACTACAACCGAGCACACCACGCCTGTATGGATGGCGTGGCCGGTCAGGCGATGCTCGCGACAATCATGGATGTCGTTCCGCAATCACGCAGTGTCAGCCCGGCGCCAGAGGCTTTCTTCAGCCGTGAGGAGCACTCGATTTCGGCGCTGATCACGGGCGCTGTTGAAAACTTTGCCCGCTTTCAGGTACAGCAGGCCAGCGGCTGGATGGACGCTGTCGAGGCAGCCGTGCGG
>JAYGEV010000482.1:0-1969 GCA_046582225.1 Pseudomonadales bacterium | reverse complement strand
TGAGCATGCCGTGTGCAAATACCGACGGGTATCCGGCCATCTGTGTGGTGAACACTTCATCACTGTGCAGCGGGTTGTAGTCGCCGGACGCCCCCGCGTACTGCACGATCTGGGTGCGGCTGAGGTTTTCCACGAGACATTCGCTGTAGGTGTCACCTACGTTCAAATCACTTGCATTCAATGCCATTTCAAAAACTCCTACTGATCCACCGGGCGCTCGGTGCGCACCCCGACTCCACGAGCGGTGATCACCAGCTCGCCATTCTGATCCCGATACTCGGTGACCGTCTCTGAGAACATCAGCTTGCCGGCGCGCTTACTCTCCTTCTCCCAGGTCTTGCCCGGCTTTATTGCCGCGGTTAATACATCACCCGGTTTCAGGTGCCGGTGGTATTCAAAGTGCTGCTCGGCGTGAAGACCGCCGCCACCGCCTCCCCCACTGCCGCCGCCCTCTTCGCGCTTGACGCCGGTGGCTTCCTTGGCTGAGCCGAACCAGGGCTCGCCAATTTTCGGTCGCAGGAAATAATTCTCGTCATACTGGGCGCTGGCCTGAGCAAACGTGGGCGGCGCAATGATGCTGCCCGGCTCCGTGCCCTGGGCGTAGTCGTCGTCGTAATAGATCTGGTTGCCGTCGGCAATCGAGCGAGCAAACATCATGATATGGCTCGCCTCGATCGGAAACTTATCCACCGCCATCTGAATTCCCCCTTAAGGTCGTGAAATGCACCGGAACGGCAGTATCCCTTAAGGTCTGAGGGGGATCAACGACCCTTGAATTCCGGGTCGCGCTTTTCCAGAAATGCGCTGATTCCCTCAATCTTGTCATCGGTCTGAACCAGTGCGCCCTGAGCGTACTTTTCAAACATCAGAGCGCCGGCAAGGCTCGCCTCCATGCCGAAGTGAACCATTGCCTTCATCGTTCGCGGCACAAACGGGGCGAATCCAGCCAGATGGTCGGCCATCCGCCGCGCCTCGGGGATGAGCTCGTCGAGCTCGACGATTCGTGTAATCAGACCAATCTGCAGGGCGCGCTCAGCATCGATGGGGTCGCCCATCAGCAGCATCTCCATACCCCACCCCCGGCCGACAATCCGTGGCAACCGAGCGGTGGCACCACCCCCAGGGATGATGCCGAGCTTGCCTTCGGGAGTTGCAAACCGGGCATGCGGCGCAGCGATGCGCAGGTCGCATCCTAACGCCACCTCCAACCCACCACCCATGCAGATACCGTTGATCGCCGCAATGGTGGGCTTCGGGGTTCGTTCAAGCTGATCGGCTAGACCCTGCACGATGGGCTCCAGCGCTTTCTTGAAATCACGATGCAGCACTTCGGACAGATCCGACCCGGAGGCGAAGGCGCGATCACCCGCTCCGGTGATGGTAATGACCCGAACGGCGTCGTCGTCAGCCGCCAACCTCACTGCCGCTTGAAGATCGTCCAGCGTCGCCAGAGAGATCGCATTATGTTTGTCGGCCCGATCGATGGTGATCAGCGCCATGGGTCCCTGGATGTCGTAGGCTATGTTCTCGAATTTATTCACCTCGCTGGCTCCAGAAGATCGGTAAAACCCTTCAGCCCGCCGCCAATCTTTTCGGAAATCTTATCCTTGAGGTTGCCCTTGAGCCCTTCGACATCGAGATTCAGACCCTGGGCGATCATCGCCTTGCTCACGTTTTTGTACACCGGATCGAGCAATTGCTTGATCACCTCGCCGATGGTCGCACCGTCTGAGGCCCGACCGACATCTTTCAAATGGATATCAGGAATGTTCACGGACAGATCGCCGAGCACGTCTGAACTGACCGTGGTTTTCGCATTGGTAAAATCGAGCCGGTCGATGATCAGCTTCACTTCCGAGCCATCGTCCGGCTCCGAGTTCTCAGGACCCATTGCGGCAGCCAGGTTGTCCATCAACTGCTGCAGATTTGTCGAGCTGCCTTTGGCCACAGCGGCGATTTCGGCCCCATC
>JAYGEV010000418.1:0-2181 GCA_046582225.1 Pseudomonadales bacterium | reverse complement strand
ACATCGGTGGCTACCTGTGGATCGCAATCTGATGCCCAGCACGTCCCCCCCTGGCACACGTTGGCTTGTTCGCGTGCCAGGTTATGTCAGGTCAACGCCCGTTTCAATCGCAGGTGCGCAGGGCGTCAACCCGCAAGCCTTGTCGATCGAAAGATTCAAAGATAGAGTCAAACACGCGAACAATGCTGGAGGGATGATGCAACAACCGTTCGATTCGCGTGCCGCAATGGAGTTCTGGGCGGACCCAAAATCATGAGGCGTACACCCGTTACCATCGTTGTGATGTTGGCCTGCGCGGCGAGCCTGAACTTCGCCGCCGTCGATGGCGAATTGGTGTCGTGCGAACGCGTAAAGTACATGGCCGATGCGCATCGAAGCGATATTCGGTCGAAGATCGCTGACCTCAGAAAGATGGAACGAACCTTGCGAGAGCTATCGGACCAATGTTCAGGGGAAGATGTTCCTGACTGTCCGATTATCGAAGCTCTGCAAACGCGTTAGCGTTCGTCCGGTATTATCACACCTGATGTACCGATGCAGGGCGAGTTGATCGTTCGCGAATAGTATCTGGAGAAGCGCAAGGCCGTGTTTTTTCCGTTGGCGGCATTTGTTGTTGGTGCAGTACTGCCAGGTCTGCTGACCTTCACGAAGCGCGTATGGATGCACACTGCAACGTTGGTCGGATGGACCACCAATATCATCATATCGTTGTCGACGAGTTAATCAGATCTGGTCGTTCTGTAGCGTATGCCAACTCCCAGGTGAAATATGCTCGACTTGAAGGAGTGTCCCGTGTCAGGATTTACTCATGAATAATGATGAAATGCTTCAGCAGATAGTGGATCGCCAGGCGATCACCGATGGCCTGCACTGGTACACGCGGTGGGTCGATCTTAACCGGGTCGACAAACAAGTCGAGATCTTCACCGAAGACGGACGCATCACCTTCGGAAGTGACGATGCCTGGACGGTGGGGCGAGATAACATCGAGGCCCTAATTGCGCCGTTGGTTGCGATGTATCAGGCCACCCACCACTACATCAGCAACATCGAGATCACTTTCGACAGCGCCGATGAGGCTCGCTCGCAGTGTTATCTGCACGCCTGGCATCGCCCCGCCCACGGCGGTGACGACTTCACCCTGTACGCGCAATATCACGACTGCTGGTCAAGGACTGACGAGGGTTGGCGAATTCGCGAGCGACGGTTGAAGACGGCAGGCACCGTGGGTGGCGGTGGCGCGACCCTGGAACCGATCGGCCGGGCTGACTAGCAGGGGAGCGCGGGAGGCCAACATCATCCCCTCCCCCGGTCGGCGTCCTCCTCCTTAGACCATTCGGCGCGCACAACAGACCTACAGCAAGGAGGCACAATCGAAATGGTTCGACCTGAAATCATTGAACGCCGGGATGAAATCGCCAAGACACCAATACTGGATCGAATTGCGGCCATGAAGGAAACGCTCGCTGCGGCGGGCGACGAAGCTCAGCAGCTACGCCAGCTACCCGCCGGGGCATCCAAGGCGATGGCGGATCAGGGGCTCTACCGCTTTGTGTTGCCTCTCGAGCTTGGCGGCGAGAACCTTCGCGCCCGCGAACAGATCGAGATCGTTGAAGCCGTCTCCGCCATCGATGGTTCGGTCGGCTGGTGCACCCACATCTCCTCGGAAATCAACGCGCTGGTCATCCGTCGGATGCAGCCGGAGTTCGCACACCAAATCTTCGACGACTGGGATGCGCTGGTCTGCTCCGGGCTTGGTCCCGCGAACGGTCCGAACCCCGGGCGCCAGGCGCGAAGGGACGGAGCCGGCTGGCAGCTGAACTTCCAGGGGTCATTTGCAAGCAACTGCCACAATGCGACCTGGAACTTCGTTATGGGAGCGATGACCGTCGACGAGTCCACGGACCAGCCTGCGGAGGCATCCTTCATGGTTCCGCGAGGTGAGTTTGAGATCATCGACACCTGGGACACGGCTGGAATGCGCGGCTCCGGCAGCCACGATGTACGCATGGTTGACTGCTATGTGCCGCCCGAGCACCTCCTCCCGTTCCGATCGTTGGGGCCGAGTGAGACCTGGGAAAACCCGACCTACCGAAACCCAACACACGCCGTTTATAACAAAGCAGCAGTTGCACTCGGGGTCTGTCGCGGGGCCATCGACTCCTTCATTGAACTCGCCCT
>JAYGEV010000118.1:0-1777 GCA_046582225.1 Pseudomonadales bacterium | reverse complement strand
TCACCAATTTCATCGAGAAATAGCGTTCCACCATTCGCTGCTTCTATTTTTCCAATCTTGCGATTGATCGCGCCGGTAAAGGATCCCTTTTCGTGGCCGAACAATTCGCTTTCCAGCAGGTTCTCCGGAATCGCCGCATAGTTTATTGCGATAAAACGACCGTTGTTGCGATCGCTGAGATCGTGAACCGCTTTGGCGATAAGTTCTTTACCGGTCCCGGTTTCACCCAGGACAAGCACCGTAGCGTCGGTAGAAGAATGTGCGCCGACCGGTTGGATAGACGCGTATGTACAGACCCTTGGTCCCGGTGCGCGGGTTGTCCTGTAACTCGTACTGCTTGGCCTCAGGTTTCGCGCCGTCATCTACCAATGCCTTGGTAAGTGTGCTAAGTGCGCGCGTTTGAACGACGGTCGCGGCGTTTTCCGCGTACCTGGTCGGAGAAGGGACGATGAAGCAGGTATGGACGTGGGGTGGAACCTACTTTGGCTACATCGACGAGGAGCGGCTTTTCGCGCATAGCGGAACACAAGCCGGCCAACTCGCTGGCGATGATATCTATGGCGCCGATGGGCAGTATCTCGGCGAAGTCACGAGCGACGACCGCCTGATCACCGACCTTTCGAAACGATCCAACACGTGCGATGCGTTTGAGCCGGCCAAGGTCGCGTCCGTGCTTCCGTTTATCAACTACGTTGGGTATGCCATGTACGACGGACATGAAGATTTCCCGGGACCGGAAACGTTCTAACGCCTTGCGGCCTTTCACCGCTGGAGAAGTTCGTCGATGGCTGGCGCCGCCTCGGGCATCAGCCTGACTGGATCCAGTTGCAGGCTGGCGAGAGCCGTCGCGGCAATTTGTGATTGCTTCCAGTGCCCCTTAACAAGACCCTGTGGTTGGATATGTGGACCCACCGCCGCGAGCCAGATCTGATCTGATCCGGGCACACCATCGGGAGCGTCGCTAACGCCCCGTTTGGCGGTGGCCGCTGGGCTTGCGTGATGTGGCCAGCCATCGGGCGTATTTCCCCGGCCATGATCGGTACTGATGATCAGGGTGGTTCGGTTACGATAAAAGCGATCTTTCTGCAGCCAGCTCCAGAGTTTTGACAGCATCTGATCATTGCGATGTGCTGCATCGAGATAGCGGTCGTAACTGCGATCGTGGGCGAAGTCATCGGTTTCGCCGTATGCGATATAGATTGCCCGGGGATGTTGTTTTTTCAGGGCCTGCATCGCATAGCCGTGGGTCAGAAAATCGACTCGCACATTTGCCCAGAGTCGGGGGGCTTCGCTCGACAGCTCGTTCAACCAGCGAGCTTCTCTGCTCGTTGCATTGCGTGCGATGTCGAAGCCGGCATTGACAGGCAATCCGCTGCGCTCGGTGTTGATGATATAGGGATATACGTCCCAGGAACCAAATGCCAGTACGCGATTTTTGTAGCGCCGCTCGAGGTTTAGTACCTCCAGAAAGGTGACGTTCTTGTTCCAGATCTTGGCGTTGGAATCAATGCGGTCATCGGCTTTCCCGGTCAGGATCTCGTTGTATCCCGGGTAGGAAAACCACCAACCGTTGCTCACCTCCATATAGCTTTCCTGAGTGCGGTCACCTATCAATATCCCTTCGGATGCGATCACCGACCAGAGGAACGGAAACAGCAGTTTGCGCCGTTCGCTGCGTTGTTCATGCCAGTAGCGTTTTTTGAGAGCTTCGGGCTCGTGGGAATAGCGCTCATCAGCCAGCAGGTGGGGGTCGACGCCAGCAAAGACCTCCTGCCAG
>JAYGEV010000366.1:0-4181 GCA_046582225.1 Pseudomonadales bacterium | reverse complement strand
ACTGCCATTATCCAGTTCTTCCACCCGATAGGCTTCGTTCAGGATCGCCAGCACCCCACGATCGACCCCGGCCGCGGGCTCGATCACGTACGGGACAATCCACTTGTTGGTTTCCAGATCCTGGATCGCGAGTTTGGCATTTGAGTCACGATTGGGTGGAACCGCCGCGTGAATGTCGAAGTCTCCCTGAGCTTTGGTGTGGGAGCCGAGGTCGAAGTCGGTTCGGTTGGCAATGCCTTCAAGTTCTTCCAGGCCGTGAGGGAACCGGTACATAACGTCTACCGTCGCCTTGGAATAATGGGCCAGCTCGTCGGGTGGAACGTGCAGCAACTCCAATCGATCCCGGGCCACGCCTTGCTCATGCCACCAGTCCAGCCGCGTCTGTACCCATTGCTCGTGCCAGTCTTCGTCGGTGCCGGGCTTGACGAAGAACTCCAGTTCCATCTGTTCGAACTCGCGAACGCGAAAGATAAAGTTTCTCGGTGTGATCTCGTTGCGAAACGCCTTGCCGACCTGGGCAATACCGAAAGGCAGGCGTCTGGATGTTGAATCGAGCACGTTTTTGAAGTTGGTGAAGGTGCCCTGGGCCGTCTCAGGACGCAGATAGGCAAAGCTGGAATCGTCCTCCACCGGGCCCAGCGCAGTCTTGAACATCATGTTGAATGGCCGCGGCTCGGTAAGGTCGGTGGAGCCGCAGTTGGGGCAACTGTTGCCGGACAGCTGATCTGCACGGTGCCGGGACTGGCAGCTGCGACAATCCACCAGGGGGTCGGTAAACGTGGCTTCGTGACCGGAATAGTGCAGCGTGAGCGGATTGGTCAGCAACGCCGTATCCAGACCCTCAACGTCGTCGCGCTCGTATACCATCGCCCGCCACCAGGCAGCCTTCAGGTTGTTCTTGAGTTCAACTCCTAACGGGCCGTAGTCGTAAAGGCCCTGCAGCCCGCCATAGATGTCGCTGGATTGAAAAATGAATCCACGCCGTTTGCACAGCGAAACCAACTCTTCCATGTTAGATGCCGGCACGTCGAACCCTTAAACGGCAAGATAATTGAGGCCGCGCACTATACCGAATCTACCCGGAAAGGTCTGTTTGTAAGGGGTTGGTTACGAGCCTCACATTCTGAACACAGGAATAGACAATGGCGGGGTAACTAATGCGGTGCATATTTGGTGCAATAGCTCGGCCGAAGATTCGGCGCGGATGAAGTTAGGGATGAGCCTGCCAATTTGGAAGTGAGAGATTGAAATGAGGCCAGGTGACATAAAAGGCGACAACAAAAGGTACTTCCGATCTGAAGCTCGGGTGTTCAACCTGAATAGATCGTGGCACTTCGCGACGTGTGAAAGAGATCAGGGACCGTTCGCGAGCCGACAAATCGCGGAAGACGAAGCATTTCGCTATGCGGACGAGCAGGTGGTCCTCGGTCGGTTCCAGAGATCCCTCGAAGCGGAGCGTGCGGCACACAACAACTTTGGGCTCGGACTGACGGTACTGCCGTTGGATAAGTCCACCGCGGGTCTGGCGTTGGAGTCGGACTGAAGCCTTTCGAACCCCGGTCATATCGGCGCTGACGCCGGTATGACCCAACCCGCGTATTTCGCACCTTTTCGATCTTCTTCGGTCTTCTTCGATAAAGAGAAGCTCTCGGGTAAATTGACCCATTGCACAGTGGACGCGAAGCCAGCCTGTCGATTAGATTCGTAGCGCACACATTCTCAAGGGGAAGCATCAGTGGCTGATGAATCTGGCGTGCGGGTGAGACTCGAGCCCGCCGATGACTATCTGCATCCCATTGAAGAAGCCGAAAACTTCAATGAGAGCATGTACTTCAACGTTTTCGATCGTGAACGTCAAACCGGCGGCTGGTTTCGGCTGGCGAATCGGCCAAACGAAGGACGCGGCGAGATGACCTGCTGTGTGTACCTGCCCGATGGACGCATTGGCTTCATGTTCAAGCGCCCCGAGCGTCACGACAACGATGCCATGGACGGTGGCGGCATGAAGTTCGAGGTAATGGAGCCGTTCAAGCGCCTGAACGTGAGCTACAAAGGCAAGCTCTGCGTGATGACGAACCCGCAGGAAATGGCCGATCCGGCCAAGGCTTTCAAAAACAACCCCGTCGTTGAGAGTGAAATTCAGCTCGAGTTTCAAGGCATCTCTCCGATGTTCGGCGGAGAGCCGGTGAATGCCGATGGCAGCCAGATTGAACAGAAGGCCGAAGAGTCCTTTGCACGTGGCCACACCGAACAGCATACCCAGGGGATTGGATTCATTCAGGTCGGCGACGAGAAGTTTCCCATCGATGGTCTGGGTTTGCGTGATCACTCGTGGGGCCCGCGATTCTGGCAGGCCGTGTACTGGTATCGCTGGCTGCCGATGGTCTTCAACAAAGACTTCGCGATGATGGTCTCGATCACCTGTCGCCCTGGCGAGGCACCTCGCGCAGGTGGCATGGTGCTGCGCGACAACGAATACGTGATGATTCGCGATGCGAAGATCGAAACGATCTACGACAGCAATGACTGTCAGGAGACCTTTAAGGTCTGGGCACGTACCGACGAGCGGGAATACGCTGTCACCGGCAAGGTGATGTCGTTGATTCCCCTGCGAAATCGGCGCCGCACGCCTGAAGGTGAGGAACTGATGACCCGAATCACCGAGGGTATGACTGAATATCGATGCGACGACGAGGTGGGCTACGGCTTGTCTGAGTATCTCGACCAGATCGTGGATGGCGAACCCGTCGGTCTGAAGGCCGGTATGTGATCACGCGCGGCACCGGATTTGAACGGTACCCGCCGGCTTGCGAGGGGGTATCCTTCTCGGTGCTCTGATCTCTTATCGGGGAAGAAGGGCTGGTCCAATAAGGAGAAAGCGATGGCCGAAAACGAAAAAGCATGGTGGGCGAAGGCGATTCTGATCGGCTCGGTGGTTGGGGCGGTCCTGCTGCCGCTGGGAGCGTTGGGGTCGCGATTTGGATTCTGGCCGTTCACCGTTGGGTTTCTTGGTCTGGCTGGCGGCGCCATACTCGCCATGTTCGGTCTGGTCCTGGGTATCGCGGGGCTGGTTGTGGCGTACCGGCGCAATCTTCAGCACAACAATCCGCCTATCTACATGGGAGTTGCGATCAGCGTGCTGATCCTGGCGGTCCTTGGGTCGCTGTTCAGTTCGGCATCTTCGGTACCGCCGATTCACAACATCTCCACGGACGTCAGCGACCCGCCGAAGTTCGACAAGGTCATAGCCCTTCGCGGGGAAAATTCCAATCCGCTCGAGTTCGACGCTGCGACGATCGCCCCACTGCAGGCTGAACACTATCCGTGGGTAAAGCCGCTGATGAGCGATCAAGACGCGGATCAGGCTTACTCCGGGGCGCTGGCGGCAGTTGAAGGTCTCGGCATGGAAGTGGTCAACGCGGATTCGGCGGGCGGGCTGATCGAAGCCACAGCCACTACGTTCTGGTTCGGCTTCAAGGATGACGTCGTGGTGCGTGTTCGCGCTTCGGAGCGCGGGTCGGTGATCGACGTACGCAGCGTATCCAGGGTTGGCTTGAGCGATCTTGGCGCGAATGCGTGTCGCATTGGAGAGATTCTGGAGGCCATTGGCACCGGTTAAAGCTCGGCTCGAAAATCCCGTTCGATGAGCGCGTTTGGCAAACGCGCTAGAATCGCAGCAGTTCTACCTGCAGGTCGCTCAGATCGACGATGCCAATGGCATTGAATCCGGACATGTGTCCGGCACATTCGCCCGGGTTGAATATAACTCGGCCGGCTCGCTCCTCGTAGCGGTGTAGATGGGTGTGACCGTGCAGGGCCAGCTCATGCTGGTGATTCAGCTGCCCGTCAAGTTCCAAAGGATCATGCACCACAAGTATTCGCCGCTCGTGCCATTTCAGCTCCAAAGGCGGGTCCTGAAAATTGAAGCCGTGAGCCGTGACCGCTGCGGCAAGGGAATCCCGTTCCTGATCGTTGTTGCCATAGACACCCCACATAGGCGCATGAAGCTGGCCGAACACATCGAGGGTTTTTGCTTGAGTGATGTCGCCGGTGTGGATGACGCGCTCGACGCCGTGGCTGTTAAACAGCTCGACAATTCTGCCAACGTTTTTCAGATTGTTGTGCGTGTCGCTGACAACGCCGATTTTCATGACGGGTGGGGGGGAGTCGCCGACGGAGTC
>JAYGEV010000113.1:0-2037 GCA_046582225.1 Pseudomonadales bacterium | reverse complement strand
GGGACCACCGGGCGTTGGCAAGACCTCCCTGGGTGAGAGCATTGCCCGTGCGACCAATCGCAAGTTTGTTCGGATGGCCTTGGGTGGCGTGCGCGACGAAGCAGAGATTCGAGGCCACCGACGGACCTACATTGGCTCGATGCCGGGCAAGATTCTCCAGAAGATGTCCAAAGCCGGTGTTCGCAATCCGCTGTTTCTGCTCGATGAGGTCGACAAGATGGGAATGGATGTGCGCGGCGATCCCGCCAGCGCGCTGCTGGAGGTTCTCGATCCTGAACAGAACAATACCTTCAACGACCACTACCTCGAGGTTGACTACGACCTTTCCGACGTGTTCTTCGTATGCACTTCCAACTCGATGAACATCCCGGCGCCACTGTTGGATCGAATGGAGGTCATTCGCCTGCCGGGCTACACCGAAGATGAAAAACTAAACATAGCAAAACGCTATCTCGTTCCGAAGCAGACCGAGCTCAACGGACTGTCGGAATCCGAGCTTGCGATTCAGGACGATGCGATCATGTACATGATCCGCTATTACACAAAAGAAGCGGGCGTACGTGGTTTGGAGCGCGAAATAGCCAAGGTCGCTCGCAAGGTCGTCAAAGAAAAATCTCTCGCCCCAGCTGAGGACGAGCAGTCGAGCGCAACCGTCAACGTCGACGAAGATCAGATCGAGCATTACAGCGGTGTGCGCAAATTCAGCTACGGCCTCGCCGAAACAGAGAATCAGATAGGTATCGTAACCGGGCTTGCCTGGACGCAGGTGGGCGGCGAACTGCTGAACATCGAGGCGGTCGCAGTGCCCGGCAAGGGCCGTCAAACCAAGACTGGTTCACTTGGCGATGTGATGCAGGAATCGATTCAGGCGGCATTGACCTTCGTGCGCAGCCGCGCTGCAGTGCTTGGCATCAGCGAAGATTTTCACGAGAAGCTCGACCTCCACGTGCACGTGCCAGAAGGCGCGACGCCGAAAGATGGACCCAGCGCAGGCATCGGTATGTGCACTGCTTTGGTGTCTGTGCTTACCCGAATTCCGGTGCTGGCAAACGTCGCGATGACCGGTGAGATCACGTTGAGGGGTCAGGTTTTGCCCATCGGAGGGCTCAAGGAGAAGCTGCTGGCGGCCCATCGGGGTGGGGTTGAGAATGTCATCATTCCTGCCGAGAACGAACGCGATCTCAAGGAGATACCGGACAATGTGAAGGTGAATTTGAACATCTACCCGGTGAAATGGATGGACGATGTGCTTGAGCTCGCCCTGGAGAGATTGCCTGAGCCGCGACTCGTGGAAGACGCCGACGGCGCGAAAAAGCAACTGCCCGATGTGGGTTCGCAGGATGACGAGGTATCCATTAATCCCCACTAGCATGCGTTTTTTTTGCTCCGACAAGCTTGCAGCCGATTAGCGGTGTTGGTATAAATTCGCCGGCGTTGCGGCATTTAACGCCAATACAACAACCGATGTCGTGCACACACTTATACCATTGAGGGGCTGAATGTGAATAAAACCGAATTGATTAACAGTATTGCGGAATCCGCCGATCTATCAAAGGCTGCGGCAGGCAGAGCATTGGACGCAGCTTTGGATGCTATTACCGGCTCGCTTAAACAGGCCGACCCGGTGGCGTTGGTGGGGTTTGGAACTTTTACCGTTCGCGATCGAGCGGCGCGCATAGGCCGCAATCCGCAGACGGGCGCCCCAATTCAAATTGCCGCGGCCAAGGTGCCTGCGTTTAAGCCCGGCAAAGCTTTGAAAGCTGCGCTCAACTGATTCGACCCCAGTCTCACTGTTGAAAAAGGGCGCTGCATTGCGCCTTTTTTCTTGCGGGACTGTTATCGCAGGCTTGTTACAGGGACTTACGTTGAACATGCCGTTTTCGTCGATCTAGAGGTTAGGTAATTTAAGATGATGCAAAAGTTACGCGATCAGACCCAAGGTTTTGGTTTCAAACTGCTCGCGGGGGTCATCATTTTTGTGCTCGCCATTTTCGGCTTCGGTGCATTCAATCTGTTTCTCAATTCCGACCCGGAAAT
>JAYGEV010000300.1:0-3938 GCA_046582225.1 Pseudomonadales bacterium | reverse complement strand
TCCAGCTATCGGTGCGGCCACGGGGGCATTTGAAGCCTACCGCTCGAGCATGCGCAAGAAAATCAGCGCACGACGTGCCGGTTCGGCCGATGATCCCTTCGCTCACAAGCGAATATCTGAAGCCTCAAGTGAGATATCGGCAGCGCGAGGAGAACTAAAGCAGACCTGGGAGGCGGCATGGGAAATGGTGCAGGCAGGCAAGTCCATTCCGGTTGATTTTCGCACGCGTGCGCGGTGGACCTCGGCAAACATCGTTCAGCGTTGCGTGCGTGCA
Organism: Pseudomonadales bacterium; assembly: GCA_046582225.1. Lineage (GTDB taxonomy): Bacteria > Pseudomonadota > Gammaproteobacteria > Pseudomonadales > Azotimanducaceae > JAYGEV01. The sequence continues at coordinate 3,664 of JAYGEV010000300.1, read as the reverse complement.
GTGAACATCCTCTTTGAAGCCAGCGGCGGGCACGCGATTTTCCTCGATCACCCAATGCAACGATATTTCAGGGACATACATGCCATGCGAGCCCATGCAATCAACAATCCTGATAGCGCCTCGCAACTCTTTGGGTTTGCGGAACTCCATCCCGGAGAGCCACCCAAGGATCTTTTTGTATAAGCGGAAGGAATTTATCGTGTCAAAAGTCGCAAGCCTCGGTTACCTCATCTTTGAAGTTAGTGATATTCCTGCCTGGAAGGAATTTGCCGGAAATGTGCTTGGTCTAATGGTGACCGAGAATGGACCAGAAGGGACTTTGACGTTGCGAATGGATGCTCAAGCTCAGCGTTTCGGACTTGAGCCGGGCTCCGCCGATGATCTCATCTATGCGGGTTTTGAAGTCAACGACCAGGCGACGCTGGAAGGCCTGACGAACGGGCTCGCGGCAGCAGGCTTTGAGGTTGTGAAGTGTGACTCGGCCACGGCCGCCGCCCGCGGGGTAGAGATCCTGTGCCGTACGCAAGATCCCAATGGCCTCGGCATTGAACTGTTCTGCCACCCGATCCAAGGCGAGGAGGCCTTTGTCTCTGAATTGGTGCCGGGTGGCTTCGTGACGGGCGACGAAGGGCTGGGCCACGTCGTTGTGAATGCACAGGACCATGCTCAAACCGAGCGTTTCTATCGAGAACTTCTAGGGATGAAGATGTCAGATCGGGTGGTAATGAAGATCGGTCCTGATGCATCAATGGATACCGATTTCTATCATACGAATTCGCGTCATCACAGCCTGGCTTTCGCAGCGAGCGGTATGCCCAAGAAGATGCATCACTTCATGATCGAGGCCTGCGACATGGACGCCGTAGGTCGCGCCTACGATCGAGTGCAGGACGCCGGTGTTCGTGTCATGAGCACCCTTGGGCGTCACACCAATGACAAGATGTTTTCGTTCTACGCTCGGTCCCCTTCTCGCTTCGAGGTGGAGTTTGGCTGGGGTGGCATCAAGGTCGATGATGCGAATTGGCAAGTGGCGCACTACGATCGTGGGAGCATCTGGGGGCATCAACGGCCGTCGCGCCCGAAAAAGGAAGACTGATCGTGCGCATTGGTTGGAACGGAGGAGGCGGCTACCGTAGCTTGGCATTGTTGCGTGAAGACGTGATGAGCGCTGCTCGAGATGGTTTCCGTCATTTCTGGCTGTCGCAGATAGCGGGCCTCGATTCTCTGACCGCCCTTGCAGCGGTCGGCGCTCAGGCCGCTGAGATGGAACTCGGCACATCCGTCGTGCCACTCTATGGCCGCCATCCACTGGTCCTCGCCGGCCAAGCTCTCACTGCCCAGGCCGCCCTGAACGGGCGCTTGGTGCTGGGAATCGGGCCCTCTCATCAGCGACTCATCGAGCACATGTACGGCGGCAGCTATGCACGCCCGTGGACCCGAACGCGCGAGGAACTGCATGCTCTCAAGGTATTGATGGCCGGTGAGCCACTTAAGTTGGAAGGCGAAGAAGTGACGGTTCGCGGACAATTGGCCATTGACGCGTCGCCCCCGCCGATTCTCATCGCCGCCCTTGGCCCCAGAATGTTGGATCTGGCAGGTCGCGAAGCGGATGGTACAGTGCTCTGGATGGTTGGCCCGAAGACGCTTTCCGAACACATCGCGCCGCGCATACACGAGGCCGCCCACGCGGCGAATCGCCCCGCCCCGAGGATTCTGGCCGGGTTACCGGTGTGTGTCACCGAAGATCGAGATCGGGCACGCGCCCACGTCGCGGAGAAACTCAAGGTCTACGGTTTGTTGCCAGCCTATCAAGCCATGATTCGGCGTGAGGGGGCCACCGGACCGGAGGACATTGTCGCCATCGGCTCCGAAGACCAAGTCAGAGAACATCTCTCGCTCTACGCACAGGGCGGAGCCACGGATCTTCGCGTGTCCGACTTGTGCCCCACTGCGGATGAGTCACATCAGACGCGGGAACTCCTGGTCAAGATCGCGCGCGAATAGATCACGGGCAAACAGAGTGAGCAAAGCCGCAAATCGACCTGACAGTGTCGGCGTACTCGTCTGGTATCGCGTCGGGAAAGCCGCCGTCGCCCGCGTGCGGGGTGCCGTGGACGGTGCGTCCAACCGCTGACACGTCCGCGGCCAGGAGTTTGCGATAGAAGGCCAAGCCCTCGTCTCTTAGCGGATCGAGTTCGTTTACCGAGATGATGTGGGGCGGCAGACCACGCAGGTCATCCGCCTGGGCGTGCAAAGGCCAGGCGAGTGGGTTGTTAGCCTGCTCGCCTGTCGGATCGTAGACGGTTGTGAACGTAGACATCATCTTGCCATCAATCAGGTAACCCTCGTTTTCCAGCAGCGAGGGTAGCGTGGGAGGCGGGTTTGCGTAGTCGCCGGAAATGTTGGGGCGCATGGCGTAGACGCCATCGATTTGATCGAGCCAGCCTTCCCGATTGGCTTTCAAGGCAGTGGCAATGTCTATGTTCTATGAGAACTATGGTTTCACTGCTCGACTAACCTATCGCTACCGAGACGAGTGGCTTGACGAAACAGAAACAGGGAATGTTTTTGGTCTTGATGTAGGTGTTTATTGGGATGCACAAGAGCGTCTTGACCTGGCGCTGCGTTACAACCTTGAAGAACTGACCGGTTATCAAGCCTCTATCTTTGTTGATGTGAACAATCTCACAGACGAAACCGACGTTCGTTACTCAGGCGAAAGTTGGAATCCAAACCAGGTTGAGTCCTACGGAAGACGATTTCTGGTTGGATTTCGGTGGAGCTTCTAAAAGGAACCAAACTTCGTTAATCGAAGGCGGTTTGACAGGGACATTCAGTCAGCAGGCTGAGTGTTCCTGGTCCTGACGATCTTTCAAGACCACAGCGATGCGACACTTCGGATGGGATCGTCTCCGGACCAGCCCAGGGAGGCTTCGCGCACCTTTTTGTAGAAACTGAGGAGACCTTCTGACTCGGGGTAGATCTCGATCATGTGGCCCAGGGTTTTCCTGGCATCTATGAAGGCGAAATCTATTGCGTGGGAACGCAAGCCGCATTGTGTTGCCAGCGGCATGTTTCGACGTTCAAAGTACTCGATGGCCTCCTTCATGTCGGCAACCATAATGGCGGTGTGATGCAGGCCTTCCTCGTCTGCCGCGTACATGTCACGGTAGGGAGTATTAGTTGAATCGTCTTCCTGCTGCAGCATTTCGACCATCACCTCACCCCACCATCCGAATGCGGATGAATGGACAAAGTCGGCAGGTTCTCCGCGGTGTTCGGCCCAGGTCAGCGTAATGTTTTCATTCAGGAAAAAGGGCCCAGCGCCAAATGTGTCGACCATCTTCAGCGCGGCACGGCGAATATCGGTGACGTGGTATGCAATCTGTATAAAATCCAGTTTGATGGTGAAATCCTCAAGTTGGGGAACCAATGGCTAAATCTAAACCGATTGATCGGACAGTTCTAATCTGATTCATCAGCGGCATCCATTGAAACAAAGGAGGTTCTAGTGGTGCGGACATTTATTCTGGTTGTTGCAGGCATACGTATCGTCCTTTCTGTCATTTTTGGATTTCGTCCAATACTTCGGATAGCAGTTCCAGACGAGGTCACCGTACCCTTGGAAGGCGGGGGTGCGATCGTCGCTCAGCTGGTGAGAAAG
>JAYGEV010000272.1:0-9628 GCA_046582225.1 Pseudomonadales bacterium | reverse complement strand
GGGCCGCCGCCGGTAACAGCCTCGGTGAGAATCAGGCCGGGGCATATCGCGTTGACCGTCACCCCTGAGCGACCCACTTCCGCGGCGACGGCTTTGGTGAGCCCGTTGACACCGTGCTTGGACGCGGTATACGCGCCCATGGCAGGCACGCCCATTTTTCCTTCCACCGAAGAAATGTTGATAACGGTTCCGTAGGCGGCCGGCAGCATGTGCTGCAGGGCGGCCTTGGTGGCAAGAAACGTAGAGGTCAGGTTCAGCCGCAGATCCCCTTCCCAGGCCGCCTCGTCAACCTCTGCGATGGGCTGCATGGCGTTACTGCCGCCTGCGTTATTGACCAGTATGTCGAGCCCGCCAAAACGTTCGGCGGCGCCGTTGATCAACGCGTGAATGTCTTCGGTGACGGTGACCGATCCCTGACAAAACCAGGTTCGATCAGGTTCGTTGATGGATTCGATGAGCGCATCGCCCGAATCTTTGGTTCTGCCGTTGAACGCTACCGATGCGCCTTGGGCAACAAACGCCCGCACGATCGCGGCGCCAATGCCTCGGCTGGCACCGGTGACCACGGCAACCCGGTCTTTCAGTATCTGCATGATTGATCCTCGAGGGTCGGTTCAGAGCCCCTTAATTCAAAAGGGCGAAGGCATCCATCTCATCGAGCGCATTGAATGAGTTTCCCAGCAACGTGCGACCGAGCGCCATGCCACGCTCGTTTGCCAGATCGAGCGTTCCGGCGATCACGACCGCGTAGCAGAGCAGGTAAAGGGCGCACACACGATAGCGTTCCCGGCAACGATCCAGGCTGTAGTCGACGCCCCGCGCGGTAAGTTCGGCATGGTAGAAGCCGATCAGATCCTCACGCCCAAGCACGTCACGGGGAACGCTCTGGGTCAGGAAGTAGGCAAGATCCTGCTCTGGCGCCGAGGTACAGACCGATTGCCAGTCCACCAGAACGACCTCGCCATCGCCAAAGAACACATTATCAAGCCGCACATCCGCGTGGCATAGAGAGACTGGATCGGAACTCATCTGGTCGAGAAGCCCTGCGACAGCTTCAGGCATTTTGTCGCCCGCGACTCTGGCCGCCGCGGGTACCAGATCCGCAAACTTGTCCAACACCACCGGCCAGCCAAGCTGCCATCCGCCGATCATGCCGTCGCGCTGCATCGGGTTGTTGTGAGAGATCAGGCCGGAAAGCTTCTCGGACTGCCAACCATCGGCGTGAAGTTGCGCGATGGCCGAGATCACGCCACGCGCCTCTTCCAGCGTGCAACCGGCCACCTGGTCACCGATTCGAAGATCGCCAAGATCCTCGAGCACGAGTACGAAATCGTGATTCGATGAATCAAACGCGGCAAAATAACAATCCGGCGTACGCAAAGAAACCAGCGGCGCAATGCTCTGATAGAACTGAATTTCGCGCGCATACATATTGTACGACTCCGCCACACCCCGGTTGTCCACCGATGGCGACGGAAACTTAACGATGACCGAATCGGGATCGCCATCGGCGGTTTGCAGAAGCACCCGGGTGACCAGCGCCATGATGCCGGCACCCTCGGAAAAGTAGGTCACTTCAAAGCCGTGCACCGGATACCCTAGGGCCTCGGACAGCCACTGCGCCGAGACTTCATCTGGCCTGACCGGATAAGGTTTCATAACCCGGTAGTTAGACCCCTTTCTTCCCGGCTTCCCGGAACATTGGCTGGTACTCGTCGAACGCCGGCGCATTCACCGTTGATCCGGTGGTAATACCCGCATCGGTCGTCAGCGTGTGCCCATTTGTGTAGCCAGAGTCATCACTCGCTAGCCACAACGCGGCATTCGCCACATCTTCCGCCATCCCGGCCCGATCAACCAGAGGCGACGCCTCGGCCAGGGCCTTTATCGTTTCATCGATTGCGGTGTGGTCGCCGGTGGTCACGTTGGCCACCATCGCGGTGGCCATGCCGGCCGGCGCAATGGCGTTGACCCGGATTCCAAACCGGCACAGCTCTGCGCCCACACCCTTGGTCAAACCGATCACGGCGTGTTTAGCTGCCGTGTAGGTATGCGGTCCGAGCCCGCCCATAATGCCCGCAGTGCTCGCCATGCTGACGATTGACCCAGAACCCTGGGGCTTCATGACCCGCGCCGCATGCTTCATGCCGTAGAACACGCCGTTGAGCAGCACATCCAGGGTGGCCTTCCATTCATCGGCGGGCGTGGTGGCAATGGGGCCCACCGCGCCGACGATGCCGGCGTTGTTGAACATGATATCCAGCTTGCCGAACTCGCTGACCGCGAGATCCACGAGCTTGGAGATGTCGTCTTCGGTGGTGACGTTACAGATGGTGAATACCGCCGCGTCGCCAAGTTCAGCCGCAATGGCAGCGCCTGCCTCTGCCTGAATATCACCCAAAGCAACCTTGCAGCCCTCGGCAACAAAGAGCCGAGCCGCCGCCGCACCAAATCCGCTCGATGCGCCAGTAATCGCCGCAACTTTGCCTTCTAGTCTTCCCATCATCACAACCCCCCAATGGTCTGGACCGACCACAATAGATTAGCCAGGGGTCGATGAACAGTTCAACCAGTGAGCACGTCCCTCCGGGAGCCCCCGTTTTGGTACGCGAGTCCCATTTTTTCAAGGTCCGAAGTCTTAAGCTTTTGATAATTCAAGCTAAACTATCGTCACGGAGGACTTAGCAATGCGATTCCACCTCCAGATCCTGCTCGCCGTCGTCACCCTGTTCGCCGCCACGTCGGTAAGCGCCGGGTTGGAAAACATGCGTGGTCCGCTGTTTGTCAAAACCAACGAAGCTCGTGCCGAGGCAGATTCATTTCAGGCGCAGCAGCTCGCGCCGTTGAGCTACAAACAAGCCGCCGAGTACTACGACCGCGCTGAAGCCCACTTCAGCCGTGGCGCGACCATCGATTCGATCCGTAGTGCACTGACAAAGTCTCGCAAACTGTTCAAGCAATCCGCTGCCGCCGGTGAGGTGGCCGTGGTCGCGCTGGACACGACTATTCAGGCACGACTGGATGCTCAGTCCAGTGACGCGATCAGATTCGACGAAAGAAACTGGGCCGCGGGCGAGCTTGCGTTCGGCAATGCAATCCAACGCCTGGAGCGCGGCAAGATCAAGAACGCGCAGACCTATGCCGCGAAAGCCGAAACAGCCTATCGGGCAGCCGAGCTCAACAGCAGTCGGTACGACACCGACCGGCCGCGCAGCCTGGGGCTGGAGGCCAAGCACAAGGCTCGCCACGCGATCTACATCGCTCGGCTCGAACAAGGCATTCGCAACAAGGAAACCAATCTCGAAAACATACTGCTCGGTTGGGATGCCTCGATCAGCCGCCTCGGCGCCGCGCTGAACAAGCCGCTCTACTTTGACAGCAGCGAGAAAGCCGCTTTCGACGAAGTGGTGTCATCCATCGTATCGCTGCAGCGCAATACCAACCTGCTCGAACAGGACCTCAGCGATAGCGCCGCACAACTGGACGCTGTGAACACCCAGGTGGCCAGCATGCAGCAGCGCCTTGGCGGCGAAACGAAAACCATCGAAGCGCTCAACCAGCTGCTGGCCAAGCAGGAACGGGATCGGCAACGATTCGCAACCGTGGAGACGATGTTTACCTCTAACCAGGCAAGCGTATTGCGCCGCGGAGACAACGTCATCATCCGAATGATCGGTCTGAATTTAGATAGTGGAACCGCATATCTGAAGCCGGAGCACGCCGACATCCTGACGACTCTGGAAAACGGAATCGGCGTGTTCCCCGAAAGCCGGGTCGTGGTCGAAGGTCATACCGATGCATTCGGTTCCGACCAGCAGAATCTACAACTCTCCCAACAACGCGCAAAGGCGGTCGTCAATCATCTGTTGACCTCGATGCCGATCTCACCGATGAACCTCGCCTCACTGGGCTTTGGCGAATCACGCCCGTGGCAAACAACAAGACTTCCGAAGGACGCATGCACAATCGGCGCATCGACGTGGTGATCGAGCCAAGCTGGTAGGTACGCCGACTAACTCTGCTGGGGGTTTCGACTCTCAGCTTCGATGAATATGCGCGTCACCTCCGGGTATTCGGATTTGATCGCCCCCTCCATGCGCGTTACTGCGGCTTCGATATTGAGTGCGGTGGCCTGGTCGCGGAACTTCACCGACAGGTTCAACAGCACGTTGTCCGGCCCCATGTGCATGCTGAGCACCTCATTGACGTGTTGTACTTCAGCCTCCGCAAGGGCCAGCGCGCGGATTCCTTCAACCACCCGGACGTTGGCAGATTCACCGATCAAAAGACCCTTGGTTTCGTATGCCAGCCAGATCGCTGTGGCACCGAGGATCAGGCCGATGAGGATCGAAGCAGCGCCATCGAAATAGGCAATACCGGTGATCTGAGCCAGACCGATTCCCGCGGCCGCGACCAGAAGACCCAACATAGCAGCCGTGTCTTCGAACAAAACCACAAACAGGGTCGGATCCTTTCCGCGCTGCACAGCTTCAACATATCCCCACTGACCTTTCTCCTTGCGGAACTCAATCATCGCGAACGACCAGGCAGCACCTTCAAACACCAGAGCAAAGCCCAATACCACATAGTTGATCAGCGGGTCGGTAATTGTTTGCGGGTGTAACAGGTGTCGAATACCTTCATAGATAGATACGCCGGCTCCCACCGCAAAGATCAGGATCGCGACCACGAAACTCCAGAAGTAGACCTCTTTGCCATGACCGAACGGAAACAGCCGGTCGGCCGGTTTCTGCGCCTGGCGAAGCCCATGCAGCAGGAGTATCTGGTTGCCGGTATCCACCGCGCTGTGAATGCCTTCAGAAAGCATCGCCGAACTACCGGTGATCGCTGCGGCGACGAACTTCGTTATCGCGATCAGCGCGTTGCCGAGCAATGCGGCATAGATTATCTTTTTTGACCCTGAAGCCACTCATACCTCGCTTCGATACAATCGTCGAGCCGGAAAAGCATAGGAGAGCGAGCGTGGAAAATCGAGTCATCGTTATCACCGGAGCGACGGCCGGAATCGGCAAAGCAACGGCGCTGTTGTGCGCGAGTCTCGGTGCGAAGGTGATCGCCGCAGCCCGGGACGAATCCCGCGGCGCTACGCTGATCGAAGAAATCAGGGACCACGGCGGTGAAGCCACCTTCGTCCGAGCCGATATGGCGTCGGACGCGGACATCGCGAACATGGTCGAATCAGCGGTAGCCACATACGGCGGCCTCGATTTTGCGTTCAACAACGCCGGCACCTTTGGACCGGAACCTGCATTTCACGAATACGACGACGATCACTGGGCGGACGTGATCGGCGTGAACCTCACCGGCGTGTTTCGTTGCATGAAACACGAGATCGCCGCGATTCTCACTACACGTGCAGAAACCGGCGGCGCCATCGTGAACAACGCTTCCACCGTGGGTCACCGCGGCAGCGACCGCTCCGGCCCTGCCTATAGCGCAGCCAAGCACGGGGTGATCGGCCTGACCCGCCAGGCAGCGCTGTCTTATGTGAGTGACAACATCCGCGTCAACGCCGTTTCGCCAGGGCCTACGCTCACCGGGGTCACCACGCCGCTGCTCGCGCAACCCGCCGATGTCATCCAGGCCACGCTCGCCGCACTGAATCCGACCGGCGAGCTGGTGGCCGCCGAAGAGGTCGCGCGAACGGTGGTTTTCCTTTGCTCCGATGGCGCGAGGATGATCAACGGCCACGCCATACCGCTGGATGGCGGGCAGCTGGCCAAGCTCTAGCGCCCTGCGGACACCTATGATAAAACACACCAAGCGAACATCCCGGAGAAAAGAGCATGGCCGAAGCACGTATCACCCAAGGCGCCGCCGACATACCCATCACGCGGATCACCGCCGATCGCTACATCTCCCACGAATATATGGCCCTGGAACGGCAGAAGCTGTGGCCTAAGGCGTGGCTGGTTGCGGGCGTTGAACAGGACGTGTCCGAACCCGGAGATTACTTCGTATTCAATCTCGAGCCCGAATCGATCATCGTTTCGCGCAGCTCCGACGGAGAGTTGGCGGCTCTGTACAACGTTTGCCAGCATCGCGGCGCCCGCGTGCTCCTGTCAAACCTGGGTTCCCTGAATGAGTACACGTGTCCCTACCACGGGTGGACGTATGCCAACGACGGCACCCTGATCAGCGTGCCGGACGAAGATCGATTCAGCCGTGGTGTGCCGCGCGACAAACTGTCGTTGAAGCCCCTTCGGGTGGAGGCCTGGGCCGGCATCGTGTGGGTTTGCATGGATCCCGATGCTCCGAGCCTCGATGAGTTCTTGGGGCCGGTCAAGGCGATGTGTGATCCCTTTCGACCCCAGGACATGCGCCTGGTCGAGGACCAGACCGTGACGCTCGACTGCAACTGGAAAGCCGTGTTCGACAACTTCGGCGAGCTGTATCACGTCGAGCACATTCATCCCCAGCACGAAACTATTTTCGATTGCCCGGCATCGATCAACGAGCTTATGGAAGGCGGCCACACCCGAGTTCTGATCGATGGCTTTACCGTGAACACCCGGCTGCCCATCCCCGACGAAGTGCCGCCAACCCAATGGATGCAACTCGAAGCGCTGGGCATGGACAAGGACGACTACAAGGGCCGGGTGCTCGACGTGCGCCGTGATGTTCAGCTCAAAAAACGGGAGATGGGCCCAACGCTGGGCTACCACTACGATCTGCTCTCCGATGAGCAACTGTCGGACATCGTTCAGTACAACATCTTCCCGAATTCGGTGCTGGTGCTGCAGCCCGAAGAGATGTGGATCCTTCGATCGCGACCCCATGCCACCGATCCCAACAAGTGTTACTGGGACAAGATCGCGCTGCGCATGTTTCCCGACCCCAAGGCCCAGAAGAAAGCCAATATTTCCTTCAATCTGGATCAGGAAGGGCTACCCGATGGCTCCACCCGCCCCGAGCACGACCAGTTTACCCAGGAAGACATCATCGCCGGCCGCAAGACCATGACCATTACCCTGGACCAGGACATTCACCTGATCCGCGACGTGCAGAAAGGCATGCATTCGCGCGGCTTCACGGAGGCCTGGCTCAACGATGACGAGGCCCGCGTGCAGTACTACCACACCTGGCTGGATCGTTACATGGAGTTGTGACTTTCGCCCACGCTCTGGCCAGACTCTCGCCTAAAAAAAAGGGTGGATCGAACGATCCACCCCTCGTATCGCATCAGATGATTCCCTACATCCGATAGGTCAGCTGCAACGTCACCAGGCGCGGCGGCGCTATCTGCGCGGTCATGTCGCCGTTTACTCCGGGATTGATCTTGGCCAGCGGCTTATTGCCAATGCCGGTCACATAGATCTCGTTGAAGCAGTTCGAGCAAATCAGCCCCAGTTCCCAGGGACCGCCTGGCTGGTAGGCCGTTGCCCGCAAATGGGTGACCGTGCGGCTGGGCGTTTCCGTGAACGGTTGACCGTTCACGCGCTTGCCTTTGTTGTGGTGAATCGTGTCCCAATCCAGCACAAGTCCCCAACCGTCCATGATCGAGACGTCGTAGGTAAAACCAACGTTGATTTGCAGTGGCGGACCACCAAAATCGGTGCCGGAGAGATCCTGAATCGCTGCGCCCTCAGGACCGATATGACAATCCGGTGCCGATCGGGTGGCCAAATCCGCGCGTGAGCCATCGACCGGATGGCAACCGGAATCCTCGAATTTGTCGAATTTCAGCTTGTTGTATTGCCCGGCCAGCCGCAGCTGCAGATTTTCGTTGACCTGGAAAATGCCTTGTACCTCCACCCCAGTGTTGAGCGCCACGGCCGCGTTCTGCAACGTGAAGCTCGTAGTATTGGAGTTGAAGATTCCGACCTGCAGATCTTCCGACTCATATCGGAACACGGCCATATTTGCCGAAAGACGCCCATCGAAGAAGTAGCCTTTCACGCCAAACTCAAAGCCCCAGACCGTGGTCTCGTCGAACGTCAGGATGTCGCTGACCTCGTCTGCGGTAAACGAGGTCAGATTTGCGACCGTCCCGGGGTTGGAAATACCCGCCGATTGAAAGCCGGTCTTGAACGCGCCATAGACCATGACATCGTCCGTCGGATGCCAGCTCAACGTAAGCTCCGGCGAGATATTATCGGCCTTGTCTTCCGGCGAGTAAAAAATCTGGCTCGGTGAAAAGCCAAGGAATCCGCTGTTCTCTAGGATGTTGCCGCCCACGGAGTCACGATCCTCCTTGGTGTAGCGCGCACCGCCAGCCAATGTCCACTGTTCGGCCAGCTCCCATTCGAAGCTCCCGAATACCGAAAAGCTCTCGATGTTGTTGTCCCAGTGCTGGTGATAGCTGATGAACGCGCCGTCGTAGAACTCATCACCCGCGAACTGGCCGGACACATATGGCACGACACCGGGTGCGAAGAATAGGGAAGGCAGGATCTGCACCGGGGCGTCGAGATCGCGCTCCATGGTCTCGTAGAACCCACCCACCATGAAGTTGATCGGGCCGTCGAAGTTGGACTGCAGGCGCAGTTCCTGGGTGAAAGCATCACCCGATTCCCCCTGCTGGGAGACCACCACCGCGTAGCTGGTGTAGTCGTAATTCGTGTACTCCCGATGAAAGTAATCCCAATAGCCGCTCACCGAGCTGAGAGTCCAGTTATCGTTGATCTCCCAGGTCATCTCCAACGTATAAATTTCCTGGTTGAGACTGTTGAAGTACTTGCTGTCTTCATCGATGAACGGATGCGCATTGGCGATTCCTGCCGGCGGCAGCGCGCTGTTTCTCTCCAGCTTCGGCTTGCTGTCGGGGCAGATCTGTGTTGGATCGGGGAACGCCGTGTAATAGGGGTTGGCGCCAGGCCCGTCGGCGCAGGCGTACAGGATCGTATAGCCCGCTTCGTTCTGTTCCGAGTCGGAGTGGAACAACTTCAAGTTGGCACTAAAGGTGTCGTTGGGTTCCCAGACCGCCGTCATGCGCAACACGGTCTGATCCTGGTTGGGAAATTTATCGCTGTCTGAAGCGCCGCGGGTGGAAAAATCGAATCCGGGGTAGAATGCGGTGACATCAAGCGGTTCGGCAGAGTTCTTGAGCCAGCCGTCCTGCATATCCTGGCGCCGCCCGGCAAACCGGAACGCCCAATGCTCACCCACCGGTACGCTGAATCCCGCTTCGATCACCGGATCCTCGCTCACGAACTCGTATGAAGCGCGCGCGAACATTTCGAACTCACCACCTACCTCGGGCGAGATGCTCGTGACCGAGACCACACCGGCGGGGCTGTTCTTTCCAAAAAACAGCGTCTGAGGCCCCTTCAATACTTCCACGGCCGCAATGTCGAAAAAGCCTGTGTCGAGCACGTGACCGCGTGAGAACGACATGCCGTCCATGACCAGCGAGACCGGCTGGTCCGCGCCATAGTCACTGGCAATGTTACCCACGCCACGGATGAACAGCCGGCCGCCCGCGCCGCCACCGGCAGCATGAGCGATCGACAATCCAGGGATCCGCTGTGTCAGTTCCACTAGATCACGGGTGTTGTAGCGATCGATCTCTTCAGCCGTCAAGACCGCCACCGCCACTGGCGTGTCGATGAGTCGCTCTACCTTTTTCCGGGCGGTGACCGTTATTTCTTCGATCACCTGGTTAGAC
>JAYGEV010000261.1:0-5860 GCA_046582225.1 Pseudomonadales bacterium | reverse complement strand
CGGCGAATCCTATTCGCTCGGTTAGCTAAGACACCTTCTCAAGTATGTGAATGCCGCAGGCACTGCCCAGTCCGATGACGTGGGTCATGCCGATCCGTGCATTTTCTACTTGCCGGGCGCCGGCTTCGCCGCGCAGATGGGTCGTTACTTCGTAGATATTGGCGATTCCAGTGGCGCCCAACGGGTGACCCTTAGACAGCAGGCCTCCAGAAACGTTGACCGGAATGCGCCCGCCCAGGGCAACTTCGCCTTCATCGATCATGCGCCCAGCCTCGCCTTCTCCGCACAGCCCGAGATTTTCGTAGTGCAGGATTTCTGCAGTCGCGAAGCAATCGTGCAACTCGACCAGATCGATGTCCTCGGCGCCCAGACCGGCCATTTCGTAAGCCACGGCGACAGCCTTGCGGGTGCATGAGTTAACGTCTGGCATTACCAGATCACGCTCCTGCCAGGGATCCGAGGTGAGAACCGAAGCGCGTACCTTCACCGCGCGGTTCATCAGCCCGAGTTCTTTGGCTTTGGATTCTGAGCAAATTACCGCAGCGGCAGATCCGTCTACGTTCACCGAGCACATGAGCTTGGTGTTGGGGTAGGAGATCATCTCGGAATTCATCACGGTTTCCAGCGGCGTTTCGATCTGATACATCGCTTTGGGGTTCATCGTGGAGTGATGGTGATTCTTGACCGACACCTTGGCGAAATGCTCGAAGGTGGTGCCGTGTTTGCGGGTGTGCTCAAGGCCCGCTTCGGCGAATACCGCAGGCATGGTGCCAGAGCCCAGCAGTCCTTCCTTGGGAATACCGGCACCACCGCCGGCACCACCCAAAAGCCCTTTGCCCATCTGCTCGACGCCAACAGCCAGCACGCAATCGTAGAGGCCGGCTTTCACGGAAGTCCAGGCCTCGCGGAACGCGGTCGCGCCGGTGGCGCAGGCATTTGCGACGTTGATGACCGGAATCCCGGTCTGACCGATCTGCTGGAGAATTCGCTGGCCGACCATGCCGCTGGCCTGGCCCAGGTTGCCCGAGTACAGAGCCTGTATGTCGTGGATGTTCAGGCCGCAATCGTCCAGGGCCATCAATGCCGCCTGGGCGCCCCGTTCCGGTACGGTTTTTTCAGGAAACCGTCCGAACTTGATCATGTCGACACCAACTACATATGCGTCCGTCATTTTGTCTCTCCCTCTTTAAGCCGGCTCAGTTAATCAGGAACTGGGTTGAAAGAAATATGCCAGATAGGAATTGCCGTCCCGGTCTTTGCGACCCAGGGCGTCATCGAATATTACGTCTACGGGCAACCCAAACTCAATTTTTTCCGGGTCGGGCTCCACGTTGATCAGGTTGCCTTTGATGGCGGTGCCGTCGTCCAGATCCACAACTGCACTGATGTAGGGTACTTCGATACCCGGAAACGATCGGTAAACAATGGAGTAGGTGTACAGCGTGCCGTGATTAGGCAATGTTACCGCGCTCATCTGGTCGCGAGTGCCGCACTTGGAGCAAACCAGCCGCTCGCCCAAAAACGTCGCGCCGCAACTGCCGCATTTATACCCTTCCAGATAAGGATCGCCGCTTTCGGGAATCTTCAGATAGTCCACGGCGGGTAGTGGTTGATCGCTCAAAATGTCCCCCAGAACTTATTTGGCCAAGCCGCTGAGCATACTATCGACGGGGGGCTGGCGTCACCTGGCAGGCAACGCGTCATTGAGCATTGGGCGAAGAGGTTGCTGCCCCGGCGATCCCGGGCGCCGTATCTAGAGCAGCGCATTGCGAAGCAGTTCGTTGACCTGCTTCGGGTTGGCTTTGCCCTGCGTCGCCTTCATCACCTGGCCGACAAAAAAGCCCAGCAACTTGTCTTTGCCAGCGCGCAATTGCTGAGCCTGCTGCGGGTTGTCCGCCACGATGGTGGCGATGATGGCTTCGAGTTCGCCCGCGTCGCTCATCTGCCGCAAGCCTTTTTCCTCGATGATCGCATCTACCTCGCCTGAACCGCCCTGGGCGGACCAGAGTTCCTCAAATATCGTCCGGGCGATCTTGGTGGAAATGGTGCCGTCCTTGATGCGAACGATGAGTTCGCCGAGCTGCGCAGGCTCAATCGGGGAAGCGCTGATGTCCAGCTTCTCGCGATTCAAAGCCGCGCTTAGCTCGCCCATGATCCAGTTGGCGGCCAGCTTGGCGTCGTCGGCGCTCGCGGCTGCTGCTTCGAAGTAGTCAGCAACGTCCGGGTCCTGGGTAAGCCACGCCGCATCGTACTCGCTCAAGCCGAATTCAGTGACAAAGCGTTCCCGGATTGCCGCCGGAAGCTCGGGCATGCTGGCTTGAACCGCGGCGATGAATTCAGGCGTCACATGGACAGGCAGCAGATCGGGATCCGGGAAGTAGCGGTAGTCGTCGGAGTATTCCTTGCTGCGCATGGCGCGTGTTTCGTGACGCTCGGCGTCATATAGCAGGGTCTGCTGCTCGATCCGACCGCCGGCTTCAAGAACGTCGATTTGCCGCTCGATCTCATATTCGCTGGCGCGCTCGACAAACCGGAACGAATTGATGTTCTTGATTTCGGTGCGTTGCCCAAGTTCGTTGCTGTCTGACAGTCGTACCGACACATTGACGTCGCAGCGCATGCTGCCTTCGGCCAGGTTGCCGTCGCAGATCTTCAGATGTCGGACCAGGCTGTGCATTTGCCTGAAGTACGCGCTCGCCTCGGCAGGAGTGCGCAGGTCCGGCTCGGACACGACCTCTAAAAGCGGGGTGCCCGTTCGGTTCAGGTCGATGGCGGTCATGCCGGCGTAGGCCTGGTGCAGTGACTTCCCGGCGTCTTCTTCCAGGTGGGCGCGGGTGATGTTGACCTGCCGGGGTGGTCCGCTCTCAGTGGGGATGGTGAGCACACCGCGGCCAACGATGGGATGAGCGAACTGGCTGATCTGATAGCCTTTTGGCAGGTCGGGGTAGAAGTAGTTCTTGCGGTCGAATATGGAATGGGGATGCACTTCGGCGCCGATCGCCAGGCCGAACATGATCGCCATGCGCACCGCATCGGCGTTGAGCACCGGCAGCACGCCAGGTAGCCCGAGATCGACCGGGCACGCCTGGGAATTCGGTTCTGCGCCGAATTGTGTGGCGGCACCGGAGAATATCTTGGTGGTTGTTGCGAGCTGGACGTGGACTTCCAGACCGATCACCGCCTCCCAGCCTTCTCGAATGCGCCACACCGCTAGAATCCCTCCGGATGGCGGCGGTGCCAATCGGTTTCGCGCTGAAACAGCATGCCGGTTTGAAGCACTTCGCGTTCGCCGAAATGCGGTCCGATGAGCTGCATTCCGATGGGTAGCCCCTCGTGCAGACCACACGGAACAGACATCGCCGGCAAGCCCGCGAGGCTTGCCGGGATGGTGAATATGTCCTGCTGATACATGGCCACGGGATCCTGAGTCATCTCGCCCAGTCCGAAGGCAGTGTCTGGGGCAGTGGGGGCGAGGATGAGATCAACGGTGTTGAACGCGTCCAGAAAATCCGCCTGGATCAGGCGCCTGAGTTTTTGTGCCTTGAGGTAGTAGGCATCGAAATATCCCACGGACAATGCATAGGTCCCGGTGAGAATGCGGCGCTTGACCTCCGCACCAAAGCCTTCAGATCTTGAGCGCTGATAGAGATCCTCCAGCGAAGAGGGCTCCTGGCAACGATGACCGAAGCGCACACCGTCATAGCGCGAGAGATTGGTCGAGGCTTCGGCGCCCG
Organism: Pseudomonadales bacterium; assembly: GCA_046582225.1. Taxonomy (GTDB): domain Bacteria; phylum Pseudomonadota; class Gammaproteobacteria; order Pseudomonadales; family Azotimanducaceae; genus JAYGEV01. Next base: position 2,126 of record JAYGEV010000261.1, on the reverse strand, counting down.
CGATGATGTAGTAGGCCGGAATCGCTGCGTCGGTGTGCGGCAGTGAGATCTCGTGCAGCGAAAAGCCCTGGGCTTCGAGTACTCGAGACGCATTTTCGATGAGGTCGCGTCCGGTGTTCAGCTGTTCGAAATACTCGCGTGGCAAGCCGATTCGCAGCCGCTGCGGTGATGATTCGCGTGACGGGGACGAGGCGTTGAACCCGTCCACCCCGCGCGAGGCTACCTGGTTCAACCATGGGTCGACGTGTTCGCTGCTCGTGGAGTCGCGGGGGTCATAGCCGGCGAAAAACGCCAGCAGCAGCGCCAGATCTTCCACGCAGGTGCCAAACACCCCTCCCTGGTCCAGGCTGGACGCGAACGCGACCATGCCGTATCGCGACACCCGACCATAGGTTGGCTTCAGACCGGAAACGCCGCAGAACGCGGCTGGTTGTCGGATCGACCCGCCGGTGTCGGTGCCGGTTGCAACAGGGATGAGACCAGCGGCCACCGCAGCGGCGGACCCGCCTGACGAGCCGCCGGGCACCCGATTAATGTGCCACGGATTGTGTACCGGTCCGAAGTAGCTGTTCTCATTGGACGAGCCCATCGCGAACTCGTCCATATTGGTTTTGCCCAGGGTGACCGTGCCGGCAGTGTTGAGGCGCTCGACGAGTGTCGCATCGTACGGGGCGACAAAATTTTCGAGCATTCGCGATCCGCATGAGGTAACGGTGCCTTTCGTGCAGAAAATGTCCTTATGCGCGAGCGGGATACCTGTAATTGGGGTGGCGTCGCCATTTCCGAGGCGTTTGTCGGCGTCTGCGGCCTGGGCGAGAGCGGGTTCTTCGATCAGGGAGATAAAGCAGTTCAGGTCGCTGGACTGACGCGCACGTTCGAGGAAAAACCGGGTCAGTTCGACGCTGGAATATGCCCCTTGCCGCAGCCCCTCGGAGAGCCGGGCGATAGAGGTGAATGCCTGCATGTTATTCGACGACTCGAGGTACGAGATAGAGCCCGTCGCGGGTGGCCGGTGCGCCTGCCTGATAGAGATCGCGGTCGACGTTCTCGGTCACTTCATCCGGGCGCAGGCGCTGTTCTGCTTCCAGCGGATGCGCAAGTGGCTCGACACCATCGGTGTTCATGGCCTGCATCTGATCGACCATGGAGATGATTCGCTCGAGATCCTTCTGCACAGCGACGCGTTCCGTTTCGGTCAGCGCGAGCTGCGCCAATCGTGACAGATGCTTGATGTCGATCCCGGCCATAGCCGAAAGCGTAATGGAATCTCTGGCCTTTCGCCATGTGAAGCCAGTCCGAGCGCGGTCAAATTGCTGATCACGGTAGTTTCGTGCTATAGCGCAAGTTGTTAGAGTAGCGTGCGCTTGTTGCCACCCGCCATTCACCAGGGCCTTATCGTAGATGTTTAAGTTCATTCGTGGGTTATTTTCCCGGGATTTGGCCATTGATTTAGGTACCGCGAATACGCTGATCTATGTGCGTGACCAGGGTATTGTGCTGAACGAACCCTCTGTGGTGGCGATTCGAAACCAGGGCAACCAGAAAACCGTTGTGGCAGTAGGGATCGACGCAAAACGAATGCTCGGACGAACGCCCGGGAACATCACGGCAATTCGCCCGTTGAAGGACGGTGTGATCGCCGATTTTCTGGTCACCGAGAAGATGCTCAAGTACTTCATCAACAAAGTGCACGAGAACTCGTTCATCCGTCCCAGCCCGCGGGTTTTGGTGGCGGTGCCCTGTAAATCCACCGAAGTCGAACGACGCGCGATCAGAGAAAGCGCGCTTTCCGCAGGTGCCCGGGACGTGCGTCTGGTGGAAGAGCCTATGGCGGCGGCCATTGGCGCTGGGTTGCCGGTACACGATGCGATCGGGACCATGCTCGTGGATATCGGTGGCGGCACTACCGAGATCGCAATCATTTCCTTGAATGGCGTGGTTTACTCCGACACGGTTCGGGTCGGTGGCGACCGATTCGATGAGGCGATTGTGGCGTATGTACGGCGCACCCAGGGCAGCCTCATCGGCGAGGCCACTGCAGAACGGATCAAGACGGAGATTGGTGCTGCTTACCCCCAGAAAGACAACCGTGAGATCGACGTGCGCGGAGATCGGAAGAGCACACG
>JAYGEV010000082.1:0-12491 GCA_046582225.1 Pseudomonadales bacterium | reverse complement strand
CACAGATCGCGCGAGCCGAGTGAGCACGATCGATGAACTGCAAGCCGTCTACGGCACACCAGTGCGTCGCTCCTTGAGCAAAGAGATCGATTACATCTCAGACCACTACCGGACGTTTATCGAAAAAGCGCCCTTCGTGGTCGTAGCAACCTGCGGACCTGAAGGCCTCGACTGCTCACCTCGAGGCGATCCACCCGGATTCGTCCGAGTGCACGACGACCACACGGTGCTGATTCCGGACCGTCGCGGAAACAATCGCCTGGACACGCTACGCAAAATCGTTCGCGACTCGCGGATCTCTTTGCTTTTTCTGATTCCGGGCGTTGGCGAGACCATGCGCATCAACGGTGATGCCACCATCACCACCAACATAGACCTGTGTGAGTCATTTGCTCTGAATGGTAAAACGCCCAGAAGCGTCATTATCGTCTCGGTAAAAACGATCTACTTTCAATGCCAGAAAGCCCCGGCGCGCTCCGGCCTGTGGCGGGCCGGAACGCAAATTCCGCGCGCCGACCTGCCAAGCACCGGAACCATGTTGGCAGCCTTGTCAGCCAACGAAAGCTTCGACGCCCAGGAGTACGACCGCAACTATCCAGAGCATCTGAAGAAGACGATCTACTAGGCGCTCGCGTGTGGCTTTGCTCGATTGCGTTTAGCTCTTCTTCCGTGCATTGGCGAGATATCCCAGCAACGCCAGGGTTTCGGCCGGGTCCATCCGACCGATCGGGGAGTTGCTGTAGGTAGACGCCATGACCCGGCCGTTGCCGGTGATCACGAACTCCGAGGGTTGGATATGGTCGCGGCGGTCATCCCACCAGGCACCGATGGCATCCGCGTCTTCGCGGGTCACACCGTGGGCGACTGGAAAGTTCAGATCGGCGGCGACCTTCGCGGTTTCTTCCAGGGAATCAACCGCGCCGGCAATGATCGACGCACCAAGCGCTTTGAATTCCTGCAAACGTTCTTCGTAGCCGGCTAACAGACGGCGGCAGAATGGTCACCAGTGGCCACGGTAGAACAACACCACCGCATAATCGGTATCGATGGCGTCGGGAACAGTAATGCGCTCACCGCCGGCAATGTTCAGATTCAGCTGGGAGAACGAATCCCCCGGTACCAGCTGCTTACTCATCGTTTGATCTCCAATTGTGTCTGTGTGGATGAAGCTACGGCGTCACCATCAGCTTGCCGGTGTGTCCGCCGCTGAACAGCATTAACAGCGCCTCGGGAAAGCGTTCTATGCCTTCGACAATGTGCTCGCGGATGTGAAACTCTCCAGACTTCAGCCATTGCGCAAGCTCCGCCGCCGCCTGCTCATGGACTGCGCCGTGAAAGTCCACGGTAAACCCACGCATGCTGGCGTTGCGCTCGGCCAGTCGCAGGTACAGGCTCGGGCCGCGGACATCGGAGAGATGCTGATACTGTGAAATAGCGCCGCAGATCACTACCCGTGCCTCCGGCGCAATGTTGTCCAGCGCGGTGTCGAGCAATTCACCGCCAACGTTGTCGAAAAACAGATTCACCCCATTCGGGGCAAGCTCGGCAAGACGTGCGGCAACGTCTTCATTCTTGTAGTCGATGCCTGCCGCGATTCCCAACTCGTTTTCGAGATATTCGACCTTGTCGCGGCCCCCGGCGATACCAATGACGCGGGCGCCGCGAATCCGTCCGATCTCGCAGGCAACCGAACCCACAGCCCCAGCCGCCGCCGATACCACCACGGTGTCGCCGTCGGCGACCGCGCCAACCGTGATCATGCCGACGTACGATGTGAGCCCGGTGGTAAGGCCGAGTACCCCCAGGTACGCGCGCGCCGGTGTGTCGCTCACGTCCAGCTTTCGAAACATGGCCGCCGGAGCCAGCGAATGACTCTGCGCGCCCATGGGACCAAACACCGCATCTCCCTGGCTCAGACTGTCGTCGCCGCTCGAGCGCACGCGACCAACGCCTAAAGCAGTGACGGTCGCGCCCTCAGCCAGCGTGCCATGAATACCCGCGCCGTCGAGCGTGGTTCTGATAAACGCATCGATCGACAGGTGCTCTACGTCGACCAGCACCTGCCCATCTTGAGGCTCGGCCAGCGACTCCTCCACCACCTCGAAACAATCAAGATCCGGCATGCCATCAGGGCGTTTGACCAGCACGACCTTCCGGTTCACAACTTCAGCCATGCTACCGGCCTCCCGTAGACATGCTATGGGCCTCCGGTCACTTTGATCACCTGGCCGGCAATCCATTGCGCAGCATCGGACACAAGAAACAACGCTGCCGCACCCAGGTCATCGGGCGTACCCAGACGACCCGCCGGTAGCGCGAGCATCTTCTCCAGTCCGGGCAAATCATCATCTGTCAGGTTCATGGCCTGCATCGAAATCTCGGTGGGCACCATACCGGGCATAATTCCGTTCACCCGAATCCGCGGCCCCAGTTCCTGCGCAAAGGTACGGGTCAACAGATTGCAACCCGCTTTCGAGGCTGCGTAGTGACCACTGCCAGGAATGGTCATCTCGGCCGCTACTGAAGAGATGTTCACCACCCGACCACCATCGTTCATGCGCCGGGCCGCGACCGAGGTACACAACCAGACAGCCGTCAGGTTCAACGCCACTGTGGCATCCCATTCGTCTCTGGGAAGCTCCACCAGCGGCGCCTGAATCGGTGAGCCACCGGCATTGTTGACCCAGATATCCAGGCCACCAAACTCGTCGATGGCTGCCTGGGCCAGAGCCTCAACAGCGGCTGCGTCGGTCACATCGGTGGTAACCGCAATCGCTTTGCCATCGGCGGCCCGAATCTCCGCCGCCACCCGTTCTATCTCATCGGTGCGCCTGGCGGCACACACCACCGCAGCGCCAGCCCTCGCATAGGTTTTGGCAATACCTTCGCCAATTCCGCGTCCGGCACCGGTAACGACAGCTACATCGCCCTGCAGCCCGAACAGATCATCCAGCGCGCTCACGAAGCACCTACCCAGCTGCCATGAAAGCCAGCGGGAATTCGTACCGGCAGGCAGGCAGTCGCAACCGGGCCGTCATCGATCGATTCGGCATGGAACACCATGAGTTCGCTCTTGTCTTTGGGCTGGTCGTAGGCCAACACGATCACGTAACCGTCCCCCTCTTCGGTACCGCCAACGCGCGGAGCAAATACCGGCTCGCCCACCATATGGGTATCGCCAAAGTCATAGGTTTTGCGCTGGCCGGTGCTGGTGTCGTAGTGAATCAGATGGTTGAAGTTCCCCAGCTTGTCCGACGGCGTTCCAACAGCGTAGCCGTGGCGATAGGACTTGGTACCCCAACGGTCGTCGGTTCGCGGGAATTCGCAGGCCATGTCATCGAGCAGTTCTTCGCTGATCGAGTTGGTGTTGTCGGCAAGATCTACGGTCCAGCGGCGGAACGTGGGCGCCGTACCATCGCTGACGTCCGCCATCGTGCCGTCGACCTTCGGGGCAAATTGCGTGGCATTCGACCCGGTTACGTCGGCATGCAGTTTCGAACCATCGGTCCAGGCATTCATCATGTGAAACATGAACCGCGCATCGGTGTTGAACCAGCGCACGTCCTCGGCGCTGCCATTGCGCGGAATCACTCCGAAGTGCGTTCCTTTGTCGGGTTCCCAAGCCAGCATCGGGCCACCGGTCATGGCCCGCTCCATGCTCATCGTCAGCGGAAAGATCGGGAATATCGCATGGGTTTCGGTCACAAAAAAATCGTGGACCATGGCTGGAAACGGAGCTTCGAAGAACTCGTTTCGGGTGAGCTTGCCGTCCTTATCACAGACGTTATATCGCAACGTTGTGGATCCGGGGCCCCTGGCGCTGTATCCGAAAAAGATCATTTCGCCGCTGTCATAGTCGAACTTCGGGTGCGCCGTGACCGGCCCATCGATCTGACCATCAAAGTTTACGGTGCCCAACGTGTTCAACGAGCGGTGTTCAATCTCGGTCGGCAAAGCCCCCTCCATCAAAGCGAGCAGTTTGCCGTGATGTTCAATGATATGCGTATTCGCGGTGTTGTATTCCACACCAACCACCGAAGGGTCGGCGGTCATCGGGTTATTGAAAACACCGAACAGTGATTCACCGGCAGCGAGCTCAGCCTTGAACTTCTCTGAACGCACCCATCGATTCCGCCAGGAAACGCGGCCATCCTCGATCTGAAAACACTGAATCATCCCGTCGCCATCAAACCAGTGATACACGTCTCCCTCACGAGGGGGGTGCAATGGATCCGGGCCGTTGCGGTAGTAGGTGCCGGCGAGATCATCAGGCAGCTCCCCCTCGACGACGAGATCGGGCGCATCGCACTCGGTGCCAAAAGGTGCCATCCACCCCGTCAAAGAAGGATCGTCTGGAAAGCTCTTAGTCACAGTGCGCTACCCCGAATAAAAAATATGTGGACCGCACATTCAATCTGAACGACCACCCAGGGTCAATCGCGCCGCCGCCCCACGCATGGTCGTGCGGTCCGACGAACCCCCTGATCGGTATGGACTCTAGAACCCGGCAGCGCCCGCGCCGGATGCCCGACGATCAACGCCGCCGTCCAGAGCGCCGCTTTTCGGCTCGACGACGATAATCTGAGCGGAGCCCTGGCGCTCCCGGGCTTCGGTGACGTGTCCAAGCGAGGTTAAGATTTTCAGCGTGTCCGGCGAGAACCCGAAACGCTCGAAATAGACCTTGTCAGGCAACCACTGGTGGTGAAGCCGCCCAGCGTCAACGGCTGCCTGCGCGTTCATGCCATGATCGACCACGTTAACGATCGTCTGCAGAACGGTGTTGATGATAGTACGTCCCCCGGGGCTGCCGGTGACCATAAACAACTCGGAATCTTTCGCGACGATGGTGGGCGACATGCTCGAAAGCATCCGTTTCCCAGGTTCTGCCAGATTCGCAGGGGTGCCGATCAATCCAGTTGCGGTGGTGATGCCAGGGCCGGGGTTGAAGTCACCCATCTCATTGTTGAGCAGAAACCCCGCGCCGGGAACGACAATTGCCGATCCGTATCCCCATTCCAGGGTGTAGGTCAACGAGACCGCGTTGCGCTGGCCATCAACCACAGACAGATGCGTTGTCTCGGTGCTTTCAACCGGCCACACAAAACTGTCCGCAGAGGACACCGATGCCACATCCAACGCAATCGTCGCGCGCAAATGCGCGGCGTATGACTTCGACGTCAGCCGTTCCAGCGGCATGTTCGTGTTGAAATCGGGATCACCCAGGAATCGGGCTCGGTCCGCGAATGCCCGCCGCATTGCTTCGATCAAACGATGCGATGCGCCGGCGCTGCCGGACCCTTCGGCCTGCAAATCGTAGCCTTCCACGATGTTGAGCATCTCCACCAGGGCAACCCCACCGGAGCTTGGCGGCGGCATGGAAATGATTTCGTGGCCACGGTAGGTTCCACGAACGGGCTCACGTTTGATTGCGGCATAGCTGGCAAGGTCGTCGAGGGTAATGAGCCCGCCATTTGCCTCCATCTCCCGGACGATGAGTTCCGCGGTGCGTCCCGAATAGAATCCGTCAAGACCCCGATTTGCAATGCGTTTCAGGCTTCCGGCAAGGTCTCGCTGCTTGAGGATGTCGCCGGCATCGAAAGGCGTGCCGTCGTTTGAGTACTGGGCGAGCGAGGCCGGATACTTCTGCATGCGCGGCAGCGTCCTGCGCAATGACGCGGCAAGCCCGTGAGTGACGCGAAAGCCGTCGCGCGCGAGCGCGATGGCAGGCTTGAGCAAGCGCTTCCACGGCAGCTTACCGTGCTCCTCCCAGGCCAGATAAAGACCCGCCACCGTTCCCGGCACTCCCACCGCGGCATGGCTCATATGGTGCCTGGCGAAGCTGTACTCACCCTCCTCCAACCACATCTCGGGATGCGACGCGGCGGGCGCCACCTCGCGGAAATCGTACGCAACAGGCTCACCGGAGGCCGGCCGATAAACCAGGAAACCACCGCCACCGATATTTCCCGCGCTGGGATGCACAACGGCAAGGGTAAATGCGGTTGCAACGGCGGCATCGACTGCGGTGCCTCCATCGCGCATGACTTCGGCTCCCACCTCCGAGGCGATTGAATTCTGGGAAACCACCATAACCTGGGAGGCTCGGACCGGTGCATTTGCGGCATGCGCCAGAGCCACGGCAAGAAGTGAGAGCACCAACGCGCAGGTCAGCCTGATCGTTCTTAACACCTGAGATATCTCGCTGTTGTCGACACCAAAACGACGGCAATACTCTAGAGCCCACACGGTGAATGCAAGCGCGGCCACCGCAGACGGTCTCCTTCTGCGCCAACGCGCTCCTGTGTTAGCGTTACCCGAACAACTCGAAGAAATAGAGGACAAAGAGATGAAAATTGGCCTGTCGACGTTTCCAACCGACTACTCGATCTCTGCGGTCGCGCTTGCGCGAGCCGCCGAAGAGCGCGGCATCGAATCCCTCTGGGTGGTCGAGCACACACACATCCCGGCTTCCAGACGCACCCCCTACCCCCTGGCGGACGAACTGCCGAGCATCTACTGGGAAGCCTACGAACCATTCACGTTTCTCGCCCAGGCGGCAGCGGTCACTGAGAATCTGCGGATCGGCACCGGCATCTGCCTGGTGCCCGAGCATCATCCGATCACGCTGGCCAAGCGGGTCGCGTCATTGGACTCACTTTCCGGCGGCCGATTTCTGTTCGGCGTCGGCGCGGGATGGAACGCCGAAGAACTCGAAAACCATGGTGTCGCGTATGCGGATCGCTGGAAAGTGCTGCGCGAGCATATCCTGGCCATGAAGGCGTGCTGGACAGAAAAAGACGCCGCCTTTCACGGCGAATACGTCGACTTCGATCCGGTCTGGGTCGAGCCCCGGCCGGTGCAGAAACCCCATCCTCCGATCTACATCGGCGCATCGTCCACCTGGGCCATCGAGCGAATTGTGGATTACGCGGACGGCTGGTACCCGATTCCGATTCCGGAATTCGATGAGCGACTCGCGCTGTTGAACCGGTTGTGTGAGGAACGTGGGCGCGATCGCAGCGAGATCGACGTTTGTGTGCTGTCCGCCATCGACAACCCTGGCGCGCTGGTCGAGCTGAAGGAAAAAGGCGTCAACCGGGTGATTCTGTCGCTGCCCACGGTCGCCGAAGATGAAGCGCTTGGCGTCATGGACAGTTACGCTTCGGTCATCGAGTGGGCTAACGAGATCGCCGACTAGCGGCCCGTAGCCGCCTTGCGCGCGACAAATCGAGCGAGTGCTACCTGACGACCATCGGGATCCGCCAGCACCGACTCCTCGCAATGGCAGATATCCAGGTTCCCGGCTGCGGCGACCAGCGCACCGGGCGCTACCCGGTATTGCGATCCGCGTGGACCCACCACATTGGCGTCGGTCACGAGGTGCTCTTCGACCAGAACATAGCCATCTGGGAGCAAACGCTCACCGAGCATGCCGAATATGTTCATGTTCACGTAGCGAAACATCACGATGAGATCGTAGCGGTCACCGTCGGGGAGGCCGGCATCGAGGTCGTGTTCCATCCAGTTGACGTCCAGGCCCTGAGCGCTGGCAGATTCAGCAGCGCGAGCCAGTGCCTGACCGGAAATGTCCAGCGCATCGACTTGAAAACCGGCTGCCGCCAGGAACAGTGAATTGCGACCAGCCCCGCACGCAATGTCCAGCGCCCTGCCAACCGGCACGCTCGGCAGCCATTGCCGAAGCAATTCATTGGGATGTGTTCGCACCTCGTAGGCGCCTTGCGCATAGCGGGCGTTCCACTTGCGACGATCCGTTTGACTCACCGGGGAGGGCCTGATCATCTTCGATTGGCTAACAGGGTAGCCGAAGAGGTCCGGTGTTTCTCACACCTGACCGATGCTGCGCACGGCCGTTATTCTCCGCCGACGCTCCCAGCGGTCCGGCTGAAGTTGACGTCTACCGCAGCGCGGGCCCAGCGACGGCACGCGGACCAGACCGGCCCGGAACCAAACACGTAACGTTCGCCTTTGTGCTCCCAGTAGCATTGAGCGGTGAGCTTGCTGGTCATGCTGAGTTTCATCCGCGCCAGATTGTCCGGGGGCGAAGATACGCAGCCACCAAGCAGCGCAATAGCCAGCGTCGAAATGAGGAAGATCCGTGCGTGGGGGAACCAAAATTTCATCGAGTAGAGTCTCTAGATCGTTACCCCCCAACTCGAATTACGGATGCAGTTTTGCTTGTTGATTGCACCGATAAATTAAGACTAGCTGCCAATACTGAAGGCAAAGTGGAAGCGAACTTACCAGCGAAAAATAAGGCCAATACGTGCGGCGAGCGTGACAGCACCACGCGAGCTAGGCTGTAGCGGGAAGCGCTTCGCGCATCGCGGCTTACATTCCTTTACACGGCCCGAAGGATTTCGTGAACGCCTTCACAGTCTGAATTCGTCACAGATTTATCGTGGTCGTCAGTTCCCCAATCGGCGTCGCTGGTCACATCTCTCCCTCGATCCCCCTCGACAAACAGGATGCGACTCTACCAGCGGCGGCGACTTCTTTTTCGCCCCTGGCTTTGTTCAACCGCTACGCTCATCGATGCCACCCCGACCAGCCGGGCCCGCGCACGACTCGACCGGGGAGCGCGCCAGTGTGTTCGCCCTCGTCCAGAACAAGTTTGCCGTTGACCACCACGTAACGCATGCCCGTGGCATATCGGTGAGGGTCATCGTAGGTAGCGTGATCCCGAATCTGCTCGGGATCGAACAGCACCACGTCCGCGAAATACCCTTCGCGAAGCCTGCCCCGATCGCGCAGTTTCAGATTTCCAGCAGGCAGCCCGGTAAGTTTGTAGATCGCCTGCTGCATGGACAGCACGTGCTCCTCACGCACGTATTTGCCAAGCACGCGGACAAAGTTCCCGTACGCGCGCGGGTGCGTGCTCTGCTCCAGGAACAGTCCCTCGGTGGACATGGACCTGGCGTCCGAGCCAAAGCTGACCCACGGCAATGCGACGCACTTTTTCACGTTCTCCTCGGACATCAGGAAGTAAACCACCTGAACCCTGCTGCCGTCCTCGATGACCAGGTCTATCGCGGTGGCCTCGGCGCTGGCGCCTCGCTCGGCGGCCACATCGGCGAGGGTCCGACCGATGTAGCCACGCAGAGCCTTGTTCCGAAACCCCACCAACAACATACCTTCCGGACCCGCCGCAAGCCCGAGGTTCTCCCATTCGTTGCTTGGGGTGATCATCTCCTGGGCGACGCGGGCACGGATCTTCGCGTCGCCAAGACGCGCAACCCAGGCCTGATAACCTCCTTCCTGAACCCACGGCGGCATCGCCGCATCCAGACCCGTGGATCCCGCCTTGTAGGTGTACATATTTGCGGTGATGGCAAGGCCTTCAGCACGCGCCTGCTCCACCATCTCCACTGCAGCTTCAAACTTGCCCCAGTTGTGCTGCCCACTCATCTTCAGGTGATATATCTCCGCAGGCACGCCAGCCTCACGGGCGATGGTGACGAGCTCATCGATTGATTCGAGCAGTCGATTGCCTTCGCTGCGCAGATGCGAAACATACATCCCGCCAAACTCGCCGGCCGCCCGGCTCAACGCCACCAGCTCGGCAGTATCGGCATAGAACGCGGGCGCATAGATGAGTGACGAGCCAACGCCAAGCGCACCTTCCCGCATGGCCTGGCGAACGAGGTTCTGCATCCTCACAAGCTCGGGCGCCGACGGCGCTCGATCGACATAGCCCAACTCATGAACCCGCACGGTGGTTGCGCCGACAAACGACGCCACATTCGTCGAGACACCGCGTCGCACGAGATAGTCGAGATACTCACCAAGCGTGGTCCACTCAACGTCGTAGTAGAAATCCACCTGCCGACCTTCGGCGTCCTTGCGCATCTGCTTGTTCAACGGGCCCGAAGATGAACCTTCACCAAACACCTCAAGCGTGACGCCCTGACGGATGTCGCCCTGGCTGCGGCCATCGGCAATCAGCGAAGTCGTTGCCCAGCTCAACATGTTGATAAAGCCGGGAGCCACCGCCAAGCCATGTGCATCGATGTCACGTTGCGCACTGGCGTCGCTGTAGTCGCCTATTCCAGCAATACGATCGGCAATAATCGCCAGATCTGCCCGAACGGGTTCACGACCACTACCGTCGTAGATGGTGCCGTTGTGAATGATGATGTCGTAGAGCGGTACCGGTGGCCCGACTACACAGGAGCCCAGCTGGAGCAACCAGACCAGGCAAACGATTCGCGCTGCCACGATAGCCCCGCACCAATCACAGTGAATTCAGTGCACAACTAACACGCAGCAACCGAGTTTGCCACCCTGGCAGGGCGTCAGATCTTTCCGTTCGCAAACAGTTGCTTTACCCGCGTGGTCGCGATCGCTTCATAACTGCCATGAGCCGTTCCCCGCGGCAGTTCATTGGGGTCCAGGCGCCGCACCGATGTACACAGTCAGCATTCAGACATTTGATGGTGAGCGTCATCTGCGAGGTGGCCTCGTCCGCGACGACGTGATATTCAAAGGAACGGTACTCAGAACTGCCGACTTCGAAGTCTTCGACTCGTTTCCAATCCTGAATGATCTGACGGCGCCGCAACATAGCGGCGAATTATGCCCACTTGTTTTTCGCCAATATGTGACGTGAATCAATCACCCGCTTTCTCACCCACTTCTCCAGAATTCCCGCATCGAATGCGTGGGGAAATGAGATGCATTGCACACTCCGGCTCGCTTTATCGGCAGGTAGCGCTGGGTTAAGGTTGCCGGACCAATCTTTGCGGAGGGGAAGCGCGAAGTGATCTACGACAATATCTTGCAAACCATCGGCAACACGCCAATCGTCAAACTCAACCGAACCGGGCCCGATCACGTCGACATCTATGTAAAAGTCGAATCGTTCAACCCGCTGGCTTCCGTGAAGGATCGGCTGGCATACGCCATCATCAAAGACGCCACCGATTCCGGGGACCTGCAACCCGGGCAAACCGTCATCGAGGCAACCTCGGGCAACACCGGCATTGCCCTGGCCATGGTTTGCGCGGCGACCGGTCATCCGTTCGTTGCGACGATGGTCGAAACATTCTCCATCGAGCGGCGCAAGATCATGCGCGCGATGGGTGCCAAGGTCATTCTGACCGCGGCGGCCGAACGCGGCACCGGCATGGTCAAGCGGGCAGAGGAGTTGGCGTCGCAGCACGGCTGGTTCCTGGCCCGCCAGTTCGACAATCCCGCGAATCCTGCTTATCACCGCAGCACGACCGGCCCGGAGATCCTTCTTGATTTCGCCGGTGAACGGCTGGACTACTGGGTGACGGGCTGGGGTACCGGGGGAACCCTGACCGGGGCTGGCGAAGTGCTCAAAGCAGCAAGGCCGGATATCAAGATCGTCGTTGCCGAACCGGAACAGGCTTCCATGCTTGCGGGCAACGACTGGCAACCGCACATGATTCAAGGCTGGACGCCCGATTTCATTCCCGGAGTACTCAACAAGGAGGTCTGCGACCAGCTGATTTCCGTCAACCAGGATGTCGCCAAAGATACCGCCCTGGCCCTCGCCCGGGACGAAGGCATCTTTGTGGGCGTGTCCTCCGGGGCGACCCTCGCAGCCGGACTCGAGGTTGCGCAAAGCGCCGAAAATGGCAGCGCACTGGTTGTGATGCTGCCCGATACCGGTGAGCGCTACCTGTCGACGTTCATGTTCGACGGGATCAACGAAGGCTCCGACGACGACTGGCTGGAGTCGCTCTAAGACAGGGCCGAAACGCGCACAACCCGCTACGCAATTTACTGCTGTCGCGACGGCGAAGCCGGGATCAGGATGGGCCAAAGCTCCTGGGAGAAGCTGGCCCCCATGTACCGCCGAAACAATCGAGTGGCCGTGCTCGCGCTCCTGCTTGGCCTGCACGTCCCGCTGCGTCGATGAGCGAGATGTGGTGATATTCAGTCAGTATCCGTGTGCCACCGCCAGTAACCCCCAGACCATCGTCATCACCAACATCAGCGTTGTGGCCGCCGCGCCATTGACAAAGTCCGAGCAGGCGATCCTGGAGCGACTTCAACGCCAGTATCACCGCACTAAAACAGACAACCTGAAAGATGAGCAACGCGCGCGCCAGCGCACCGAACAGCGGCGCACGGGCCCGCGATTCCCTCAAACGCCTGCGCAAACGCCGCCGTGGTGGCTACAGTCTGTCCGCGGCCAGCGCTCTGGATGCCGAACAGGCAGATCTGAAGTCTCGGGTAAGCCAGTACTGTTAGCACCATCTGACGCAGCGCCGGCCACCGTTGGGGTAATATGCAGGCCTGCAACCAGCGCGAGAGTCCGATGCCAGAGTTCAGCCTGGAATCTATCTTTACCCCGGAGATAATTGCGAATCCCTACCCGCTGTATCAACAGCTGCGAACCAGCAACCCGATCCTCGAGCTGCCGGACGCAAACATGGTGATCCTGACCCGCTACGCGGATATTCAAAGCCTGCTGCGCGACCGAACGCTGGGCCACGCAGACG
>JAYGEV010000084.1:0-6770 GCA_046582225.1 Pseudomonadales bacterium | reverse complement strand
AAGGAGGCCAGGATTGCCACGGCTCGTCGTCCACCAGATGCGCGGCTCGCGCGCAGGAAAATCAGAAGAGCATAATCTGCTCCCCGGGCGCTGAGTCGATTTCGCTCATCCGTTCCCAACAGATAGTCACGGTCGCCTCCGATAGTCTTGCGTACCTGACTCAGTTCAATCGCGTCCAGCAACACGTTCGTTTGCCTAATCAGGTCAACATCTTCGTCCCCGATTGATTCGCCGTAATCTACGAATCTAATTCCCTGCTCGAACAGGTAGCCGCGCAACGCCGTATTCAGACTATCGGTCACGGTCTTGGTCCAGTCTGCACGCGGCTCAGGTGAGCCCCCAGCGGTCCTGATCGAGATCAGCACGTCAGCGGGCATGATCAGCGCTGATGGCTCAAGTGGAGGCGCCAGGGCATCGTTAGAGTGGTAGATTCGAGAAGGAGCAACACACGCAGCGAGCGCCACCAATAGCGCACCCAAGACCAGTGAACGGACGTGACTTTGCATAACGGCCCCTCTCGGAAATGATTAGCGAACGCTATTTTTGATCAAACCCCAATAGAGTCATTTAGAGCTGATCTGTCAACGGTGTCAACACATCTCGAATAGACAGCAGGTCGCTTACGGCGTGAAGCGAGGGCTGTCCCAGGGGCGCGCCTGTACGTTGTTTTCGGTGGCTCGTTCGAGCCTGTATCTATCGCGCATGGACACGAAGGACCTACCCGTGATCGAGGCGATGGCCGATGACCCGGATCGGGGACCGACTACACCCTGGACAGTAGCACCCTGACCACTTGTGTACATCAAGTGGCCTCGAGTAGCGAAGTTCTTCGGGAGTTTTATCAGTCATTGAGTCAGTCTGCAGACCCTCCAGGTGAGTGTGAAGTTAATGGACGAGAAACTAAATCCTATTGAGCCTTAGGAGATTATTTAATGAACTAAATGGAAGTGTTTATTGGAGAAGAATAAAGGTATAGGTATTTGTTTTATTGATATATTCAATGAGTTATGGCTTATACCTCTCGAGTATCTAGTAGTCATCCTTCCCAATAAGTTTCCACTGTGTGTTTTTCCATCTCTAGGTCATGTTTAGAGACTGGAGCATCGGGCATTAGATCTACCTTTCCGTAGAAGTGGTCGCGCATAACGTCTGTAGCGGTCAAGAAATATTCATCTTTGTTTTCAGCGACATCATCTATAGGGATTTTCCTGTCTAACTCATCTACGACCTTTAGATAATAGCGCCGTGCTGACTGCAAGGATCTATTGATGTAGATGGGGGTCACTGTCTTTGGCGCATGGTTCAGCAGCTTTCCAACCTCAGTTTCAGATATTTCAAGCTCTTCGCAGACGCTGGCAAATAGACGCCTAAAGTCGTGATGCGAATACGGTTGGATGCCAGCAGCTTTACAGACTTTTGCGAGAGCCTTCCTTGCGTCATTGATTGGGGTGTTAGGTCTGGAGGTGAAGACGTAAACATCATCCCGATTTGAATCTCTAAATCTGGATTGGAACATGTCGTAGGTCAGGCCAACCAGGGGAACGATTAAGAATCTGTCGGACTTGTTTGTAGGGAGAGTGACCCTTTTCTGTCGTAGATCCACCTGATCCCATTTTACCTGCATGGATTCTGCTTTCCTAAGTCCCGTGGTTAAGCACAGAACCATCCAATCACGCATCACTATGCTGATGTCCGCTTCGACGAAGGCAGACATAAATTTGGGTAGCTGGTCGTAGATTTTGCTGAGGTACTGCTGCTTGTCTGGATTTACCTTTCTCTTGATCAGCAGTGCTGCTTTGCTGGCAGGATTGTCTGAGATGTAGTCCAGCGCAAAGGCGTATTCCAAAACTGACTTGAGAGTAACGAAGGTCCTTTCGGTTCCTGTTGCATGATCTTGCCCTGCGCTATACCACTGAACAATATCGTTAGTAGTAATGCTCTCTATTGCTCTCTTGTTTAGAGGCTTGAGGTAGTGACTAAAGTTATACCGGTAGCCATCTATTGTTTTTTCTTTGAGATCCTTGCTCTTGATGTACATCTCTAGCAGTTGCACTGGCGTAAGTGAGCCATGATCTTCATTCTTTGGATCAGTACCGTTATCTAACTTGATGAGCCAATCTTTGGCTTTTTCTCTAGCGTCTTTGCACGAATAGGCAGTGGATTGGCCAATGTTCCTTTGTATCTTATTACCTCTTCTGGCAAGTCTCGACGAGACACCGTAGGTTTTGACACCGCTAGGAAGCACACGCAAGAAGAACCCTTTCAGTTCTGTATCTCTAATGAAATACTCTTTCTGTCGGGGTAGCGCCTCAGATACGATAGCGTGAGTAAGGCGTTCGTATTCGGTGCTTGATAGCTTTAGATCTATCAGGTTTTCAGTTTTCATGTGACCACAATGTGAGCAAGACTTTGCAAGAACAGCCCATTTATAACCGATGTGAGCATATGTGAGCAAGCGGAGTAGAAGTAGTAATAGACCTTACTTGTTGAAAAATAAGGATATTGCATATTGCCGGGATAGCTCAGTTGGTAGAGCGACTGATTCGTAATCAGTAGGTCCGCGGTTCGATTCCGCGTTCCGGCACCACCTCGGGAGACCCAATTGCCTCCGGTCTGGGATTCATTTCGACAATCGGGCTGGTCCCTTCTTGCGCGCCCGCGTTCCATGCGCTGTTCAATTTCGTCTACTACACGCCCGCGTTAGGGTTCGTGATCGGTCTGATGGTAGCGCTGTCGTTGCGCGTGGGCAGCAACACAGAAGTCGCAACGACTAAAGGCTTTGCCAGCGCCAAGACAGAAGCCGTGGCTGGAGGCTCGCGCGTCGGTCTTGGTGTCGTTGCGACCGGGCTGGCATTCGGCGCGGCGAGTTTCTTCTACCTCGCCGTCGATACACTATCGGCGGGGGTCTTTGGCGGACAGCAAGGAATACCGTTTGCGTCGATGTACCGGCAGGATCCGGACCGAATGCTGGAATTTGCGGTGAACGCTCAGAACATCAACCGGAATCGGGGCCTGCCGGTGCTGGTGGAGGCGGTGTTGCTGGAGCGCAAGATCAATACTGCGGACGATGCCGACGAATTCGCAGAGCGAGTACTGGAGGCTCATGAGCGGGCGATCGAGATAGATCCCTGGAACGGGTCGGCATGGCTGGGAATGGCTGTGTTCGTCGAGTCACACCCACAGTTGCGAGCGCGCAGGGCGGATGGGCGTTCTCCCGAGGCGCTGGTGTTGGCCGGCCTTGAGATCGACCCGTTGTTCGTTCCGGGTATCGATTGGCTGGTTGAGCGCTATGAGCGCACCGGCAGGATGCGAGAAGCCTATGGGCTGGTCCGCAGGAACATCTTCCCCTGGCTTCGTTTGCTTGGGAGAGAAAACCCAGAGGCTGCGGTGATGTATTTCAGGTTTCTAAGATCCCGCGCGGAACAGCAGGGTGACGAAGAGGTCATCACTGCGCTGGAAGAGCTTCGCAGCGCAACGACTGCGGTTGCTTCTCAGGATGCGGCGGCTTCCTGATTGCCCGGCGCGGGCGTTCCGAGAATCCCGACGATCTCGCGATTCCTGACGTCTATTCCGAGAAACACGTACGAATAGCGTGCGCCCAATTCAAAAAACGCATAGTCATCGAGCTTACCGCCGTGTGCTTGCAGCCAGCGAGGAATGGCCTGCTCGAACCGGTCCCCCACCCTCAGGAATTCCTGGTCAAACGCGTCATCGAAATCGATCATATCCAGCGTGAAAGCTTCGTACAGCTCGCTGTAAGTTCGTAGCGGACGTTGCGCCTTCAGCGCGGCGCAGCGTGTTTTCTGCCTCCACGTCATCGGGTACCATCAGGGCCACCCATTTTGGACCCACGCCTGGGAAGCGACCCAGATCAGGAATTTCAACACCGACATCACGGTAGGCGTCGGCGGCCATGCTGAAAAACTGACCGTCGCTGTAGACCATGATAATTGGCCGTTCTTCATAGACGACGTAGGTTCCGACGAACAGACAAACGGCCTGAAACAGGCCGATGAGAGTCAGGTCGGTCTTGAGTCCGGGCTTGCCTTTCTTATACACGACCAGGGTGAGCGTTGGCCCCAACACCAGATCAACCGCTGCGATGATTCGAATGCCCTGCCAGCCACCGTCGGTTGTGAAGAAGAAGTCCGGATACCAGACGAATACCACGAGGTAGGCGAGCAACAAAAATACCAGAAGGCTGATGCCCAGGTGGGTCAGAAATGCGCGACCCTGTTCATTTGATTTCGCCTGTGAAGCGCATCGATAAGTCCAACGGAGACACCTGTTTGGTAATTGTCCCAACAGAAATATAGTTCACGCCGGTGGCGGCGATGTCTGTGATGGTTTTCTCATCTATTCCACCGGACGATTCCAATTCAATGTGATGGCCCGCCACAGCCACCGCGGCCTGGGTATCTGCCACCGAGAAATTGTCGATCAGCGCGATGTCTGCGCCGGCGTCGATGGCTTGCTTGAGCTGGTCGAGGGTCTCAACTTCGACCTCAACCCGGGATTCGGGATACTTCCGTTGTGCGGCGCCAACGGCTGCGGATACTCCGCCCGCAGCGACAAGATGGTTTTCCTTGATCAGGAACGCGTCAAACAGGCCAAAGCGATGATTGCTTCCGCCCCCGCAGTAAACTGCGTATTTCTGGCCGAGGCGCAAGCCTGGAATGGTCTTGCGGGTATCGAGCAGCCGCGCTCCGGTCCCGGAGATAAGGTCGACGTAGCGGCGGGTGGCTGTGGCGGTGCCGGAGAGTATTCCAACGAAGTTGAGCAGGGTGCGCTCTGCGGTGAGGAGCCCGCGAGCAGGCCCGTTGATCGTGAACAATCGCTGGTCTGGCTGAATGTTGTCGCCGTCGGCAACGTGAAATTCCAGGCTGATCTGCGGATCCACTTGGGCGCAGGTTTCCTGCACCCACCCGAGACCGCAGAAAACTCCGGATTCCCGCGAAACCACATTAGCGCGAGCCTGTCGTGAAGGATCGATCAGTGCGGCGCTGATGTCTCCGGGGCCGACATCCTCGGTCAGGGCGGCCCGGACATTGTCGGTGATCGCGGTATCAAGTTCGGCGGAGTGAGCGAACGGCGTCACCGTTTCGATTCCTTATTTGTTGTGCGCGGATCATTTTACTTCAATAGAATCGTTTATAGAGCCACGTCGAAGGTTTGTCTCAAAATTGCGGGTCAAAAAAAACCACTGTCTGTTTCGGGTTGCGTTGCGGCCCTCGCCGAATTTCAGCGACCGACCGGACGCCGAGGACATCGCTCTGATCGTGATTCACGGCATATCGGTGCCGGCGGGGGATTTCGATAGCGGGCTGGTAGATGCATTGTTCACCAACACCCTGCCCGAAAGGCTCGACCCGACATTGGAAAGCTTGCGTGGGACCAGGGTGTCGACACACGTGTTCATCAGCCGCTCGGGGAAGCTGACTCAGTATGTGCCATTTGACAAGCGGGCATGGCATGCCGGCGAGTCAAGCTGGCGGCAGCGGATTGGCTGCAATGACTTCTCTGTTGGCATTGAGCTGGAGGGGACCGATCAGCTGCCGTACACCGATGCGCAGTACGAATCGCTGCACTCAGTGACGCGTGCGCTGTTTGCACGTTACCCGCGGTTGTCCGCCGACGCGGTAGTCGGTCACCAGGAAGTTGCGCCGCTGCGCAAAACCGACCCGGGTCCGGGGTTCGACTGGCCCCGTTATCTCGGGGCTCTGGCTACGATTTGAGGGACTGTGAATCTAGCTTCCAGGCTGTTGAACCCTGGTGTGGACATGGTTCTACGGAGAACTATTCTCAATGAGTTAGAATCGTGAAACGGTTGTTTGATGGATCAGACGGGCACGCGGCGCTGACGCTTTGTCTACATTGCATGGCGTCAGGGTTCCCGATTGTGGACCGACGGCGGATGAACTGCGCAAGGAACAGCTATGGCTTATCCCCGGGATCTTCGTGACGAAGACGAGGTAGAAACCAGAGAGTGGTTGGACTCTCTGGAGTACATCCTGGCCAACGGTGGCGTGCAGCGCGCGAACTTCCTGCTTGAAAGGCTGTCGGCGCGAATGACGCGCACCGGCGCCCGCCTGCCCTACACGATAACGACCCCATATCGAAACACTATTCCATCGGATCGAGAAGCGGTGATGCCGGGCGACCTGTTCATGGAACGGCGCATTCGTTCTTTGATCCGTTGGAACGCCCTTGCCATGGTGGTGCGGGCCAACAAGCGGCCCGGGGATCTGGGCGGGCACATCTCCAGCTTTGCGTCCTCGGCGACGTTGTACGATGTTGGCTTCAACTATTTCTTTCAGGGCCCGACCGACGATCATGCGGGCGACCTGATTTACTACCAGGGTCATGCGGCACCGGGAATCTATGCGCGTTCGTTTCTGGAGGGTCGGCTGAGCGAAGCTCAGCTGGACAACTTCCGTCGCGAGGTCGGTGGCGAGGGCCTGTCTTCATATCCACACCCGTGGCTGATGCCCGACTACTGGCAGTTTCCGACCGTTTCGATGGGCCTTGGTCCCATCCAGGCCATCTATCAGGCACACATAATGAAGTATCTGGACAGCCGTGGGCTGGTCTCGATGAATGATCGCAAGGTGTGGGCGTTTCTGGGTGATGGCGAATGCGACGAACCCGAGTCGCTGGGTGCGCTCTCCAAGGCCGGCACCGAAAAGCTCGACAATCTCATCTTCGTGGTGAACTGCAACCTGCAGCGACTCGACGGACCGGTCCGAGGCAACGGCAAGATCATTCAGGAG
>JAYGEV010000024.1:0-4039 GCA_046582225.1 Pseudomonadales bacterium | reverse complement strand
CGGCGAAAAAGTCGTGCTCGTCGGTGGTGGCGCGGGAGGCGTGGAGCTTGCACTGGCGCTGCGTCGCGGCTTACGAGCGGACGTTTCGATTACGGTGGTGACCGAAGAATTGCTTCCGGGTCATTCGCGTGGTGTTGTCCGACGTCTGGACGCAGCACTGCGCGCGGCCGCGGTTGAACTGGTCACCGATTTTCATGCGATAAAAAACCAAGCCGGATTTGTTACTGCTGATGACGGCCGACAGATTGCCGCGGATTACGTGTTCTGGGTTACCGGGGTGAGTGCGCCACAATGGCCATCGGCTGCAGGTCTTGCCACCGATGCCAATGGGTTCATCGAGGTTGACCGCTGCCTTCGTTCGACCAGTCATTCACAGGTATTTGCCGCTGGCGATGTCGCCTGCCTGGTCGATCAACCCCGGGCAAAGTCCGGCGTCTTCGCGGTTCGCGAAGGTCCGGTCCTGACCCGAAACCTGCGGCGTTGCCTGTTAGATAGACCGCTGGTCCCGTTTCGGGCGCAAAAACGTTTTTTGAGTCTGATTGGCACAGGTGATGGCCGCGCGGTCGCCTCAAGAAGCGTATTCGTTGCCCACGGACGATGGGTGTGGCATTGGAAGGATTGGATCGATCGCCGTTTCATGGCCCACTTCAACGAATTGCCTGAGATGCCTGTGGCGCAATGGAAGTTACCGGCCTCGTTGCGGGCCGATGCCCCTGACCCCATGCGTTGTGGAGGCTGCGGGGCAAAACTTGGCGCAAATCCGCTGCAGCGGGTGCTCGGCAGGTTGCCGGCGCAGAATTTCAGCCAGGTGGTACTGGGTATCGGGGACGACGCTGCCGTTATCCGCTCATCGGGTGGCGATGTCGTGTTGACCGTCGACGGATTTCGAAGCCTGGTATCGGATCCCTATCTGTTCGGCCGGATCACCGCACACCATGCGTTAAACGACGTGCTGGCCATGGGCGCCACCGGAACTGCTGCACTGGCGTTGGCCACCGTTCCGCTCATGTCCGAAACCCTCATGGAAGAGGATCTGTACCAGCTCCTGCGTGGAGCTGTGGATGTGTTGAACGCCCACGGGGTGCCTCTGGTCGGCGGACATTCCGCGGAAGGTGTCGAGATGTCGCTGGGCCTTACGGTGACGGGCGCCATTGAACTGCCGACACTGACCAAATCCGGTCTCCGGCCTGGCGATCATCTGTTGGTGACCAAGCCACTGGGAACCGGTGCGATCATGGCGGGACAAATGCGCGGGAAGGTCGCCTCTGATGTGCTGGCGCTCGCGCTGGAATCCATGGACACCTCAAACGCAGGCGCACTGGAAGTCCTTCGCGAGCACGGCGTGACAGCGGCTACGGATGTCTCTGGGTTCGGGCTTCTGGGACATCTCGGCGAAATGTTGCGCGCATCGAAAACTGGTGTGGAAATTGATTTGAACAGCGTCCCGGTGTTTTCCGGGGCCCTTGATCTGTTGACTGGTGGCATCGCGAGTTCGCTGCAGGAAAACAACGAAATGGTATTGCAGGATTTTTCCCTGAACGGATGCGATGCGAGCGATTCCCGTGTGCGTGTTCTTGTTGATCCGCAAACGTCGGGCGGGTTGCTGGCATCTGTTCCGAGTCAGCGTGGAGCGGATTGTTTGAACGCGCTACGCGCGAAGGGCTATAGCGATGCCGCGCTGATCGGCAGGGTTGCTGCCGGGTCGTGGGAACTCAAAGGCAGGTGAAGGTCATCGTCGTCACCGACCCCATGTGCTCATGGTGTTGGGGAATGGCGCCGGACATCGAACAGGCAGCGAGTCGGATGGACGGCGAGGTGGAGTTTGATTTCCTGCTCGGCGGCATCAATACCCACGCGAGCCAGTTCATCGGAGACTACGGGGCGCGCCACCTGTTCAGGATCTGGCACGAAGTAGCCGCGACTACCGGTCAGTCGTTTGGATTCCGGTTGCCCGAACGGCTTGTCTATAACAGCAGACTGTCTTGTGTGGCGGTCCACGTGGTGCGCCGCAAATTCGGCACCCCTCCGTTCGGCTATCTTCATCGCCTCCAACAGGCCTTCTTCATGGAAGCCCGGAACATAAACGACGCCGATGTACTCGCCGACGCGGCTGTGGATTTCGGCTGTGAACGCGAGGCGTTCCTTGATGCTCTAAAGGATGCGCGACTGTTGGAGCAGGTGACCGACGAGTTTGCGTTGTCGCGCGGATTCGGGACGAACGCATTGCCCAGCGTGCTCTGGGAGGTGGACGGTGTTCGGTCGCTGCTGGCGGGTGGGTACGCCGATGCGGAGATGCTCGTCGAGTTGATCGAGGCTAAAAAAAGCTCGCTAGCGCGGGCCTGAACCGGTCCATGTCGATGAGAAACGAATCGTGGCCCTGAATGCTGGCAAGTCGTTGAAAGTCTACGTCTTTCACGTAGGGGCGCAATCCGAGCGCTAACTCTTCCTGCTGATGGACCGGAAACAAAAAGTCGGTTTCGACACCGATCACCAGCGCTCGCTCGAGTGCCAGCCGGCGCAATCCATGATCGAGACTGCCGCCATGATCGGCAACGTCGAACAGGTCCATCGCGCGCGACAGGTAGATATAACAGTTGGCGTCAAACGTGCCGATGAACTTGTTAGCCTGGGCTTGCAGATACGATTCCACTTCGAAGTCGATGCCGAAAGGGTTTTCGGCATCGCTTGCGTCCATGGCCCGCTCGCGTCCGAATCGCCCGGCCCATTCCTCGGCGGATCGGTACGAAATCATTCCGAGCTTGCGAGCCAGCCGCATGCCGGTCACCGGACCTTCGGCGAAGTTGTAATTACCGTTCTGCCAGCCCGGGTCGCTACGGATCATCTCTCGCTGCAGCGAGCGCACCGCGATTGAAAACGGCAGGCAGCGGGCATTCGACGAAATTGACACCAGCGCTCGGACGCGTTGCGGATGCAGGAGCGCAAAAGCCAACGCCGTCATACCGCCCATGGATGCGCCCAAAACGGTGTGAAGAACGTCAATGCCCAGATGGTCGACGACTGCGGCGCCGGCGGTCGCGCTATCTTCCAGACAGAGAACCGGGAAGCTCAACCGGTAGTGGTGGCCGGTGTCGGGATCGATGCTCGCCGGTCCCGTTGAGCCGAAGCAGCTGCCGAGCGAGTTGGCGCAAACCACGAAGTATCGATTGGTGTCGATAGGTTTGTCAGGCCCCAGCATGTCTTCCCACCAGCCGGATCGAGGGTCGGCGTTGGAAGAAGCCACGTGAGCCGAGGGAGACAATCCGGTGAAGATGAGCACTGCGTTATCGCGCGGGCCGTTCAGTGTGCCCCAGGTCTCATAGGCGAAAACGGGCGAGGTAAGGTGCCCGCGTTTCATCTCGAACGTGCCGTCGTGGGTGATTGTCTGGACTGCGCTCATCTGAGCCCCCTCGCAACCGGGGAGTCTAACATCTTCCAAATGTCAGCCGAAGGTGCTCAATGCTGCGTTCAGTGTCGCCACCGTACGTTCGACGTTGCGCAGCTTGTCCAGCCCGAAAAGACCCAGGCGAAACGTCCGAAAGCCGTCTGGCTCATCGCATTGCAGGGGCACGCCAGCCGCTATCTGCAGTCCGGCAGCGAGAAATTTCCGTCCCGATTGGATGTCGTCGTCATCGGTGTAGCTGACCACGACGCCGGGAGCCTGGAAGCCTGTTGCTGCGACACTTTTGAAGCCACTGCGTTCGAGCAGGACCCGTACCTCGTCACCGAGTTTCTGTTGCTGGTTATGCACTTCGGCAAAACCGATCGCTTCGGTCTCCGCCATGACATCGCGCAGCGTACGCAGGCTGTCCGTTGGCATGGTTGCATGATATGCGTGCGCGCCTCCGAGGTAGGCATCCATGATCTGGAGCCATTTACGTAAATCGCATGCAAAGCTGCTGCTGCCGGGTACTACGATCGCGTCTTGCGCGTGGTAGACGTCTTTCAGCATTCTCGAGATGTCGTTCATCACGGCCTGAAACGACTGCGACATGTGGTTCAGTGACCGGTCGGTGTAGACGACTGAGTATTCGAGCAGACC
>JAYGEV010000587.1:0-6367 GCA_046582225.1 Pseudomonadales bacterium | reverse complement strand
CCCCGCCAAGGCGTGCGACCCCCAGCGAGGCGATTTGTGAGGCAGAAAAAAGATCCTTCAAGCGAACCTGATATCCGTGTACGCGATCGCCCAGACGAAACAACCTCTGCGCATCACCAACGTGAATGTATACCCCTCGGGAGTCGACCTCCGAGCGCGATTCGAGAATTCCGGAGACCGTAAATCGTTTCTGTCGGGGAAACAGACCCGCCGGTGTAACCGTCGCGCTCGGCAGCACCAGCGTGACCATGTCGCCCACGGCCGCGTGCAGCTGTTTGGCCACCCCGGCGCCAAGTACCACGTCGTAGTTACCGGCAACGGCCGGCAGCTCCCCATGGACAAATTCCCTTATCAACGAGATGTGCTGGTAGCTGCCAGGATTGATTCCGTTGATGAGTACTCCGCTGACCCGGTCTGCAACCGCGACGAGCCCGGCGCCCTGGATGAATGGCGCCACACCCTCAACTCCATCGACGCCAAGCAGCGATTCGAGATCCTCGGGCGTGGGTTCCATCGGCTCGCGGCCGACAAAACTCAAATGCGGTAACACCCCGAAAACACGCGCTTCGAGCTCACGCTCGAACCCGTTTATCACCGATACCACCACCACCAGTACCGCAACACTCAACGCCAGGCCAGCAATGGCAATCAAACTGATAAACGAAATGGTGCTTCGTCGGGAAAACGCGTAGCGAATACCTACGCTGATAGAAACCGAACTAATCATCTTTAATGCGAGACGCCCGTTCACAAGCGTAGCAACGCTACGGCAAGACCTGGCAATGTTAGCACGTGCCCAACGCAGGTCGGCGCGCCAGGCAGATTCCGGCATAAGTTCTAAACTGCGATCATGAGCACCGATCGTAGAGAATCGCTGCGCACCGAAGTCGAGCTGCCTCTGCAATGGCTGAGCTGTGAGGCGCGCGCGCCGACCGACCAGCTGTGCAAGCTTTTCGGCCTACCCGGATTCATCCGGTTTCACGGCAGGCTCGCTGCGCTTGCCTCGGAATTTTCCCGAGCCCTGCACGAAGTTCGAGATCCAGCGACGATCGGGGCTGACCACGAGCTTCAACAGCCCCTCGACGTTATCTGAGATATGGCCTCGGGCGATTTCGTTGAAGTTTGCATGCACGACGACGACATCGCCATACGCCTCACGCGCCGCGGCCTCCGTCATGCCACGCATGCCATTTCCGGGACCGTATAAATGCCGGTGGGAATCCACTCGCCATGTGCCCCGGGGTCCAAACCGAGAATGGCGCAGGCCGCCCGTCGCCCCTGCTCCATGGATGCCGACGCCAGCGAAGGGGGGCCGATGACATCACCAGCGGCGTAAATATGCGGTACCGACGTCTGTCCCGTTTCGGTAACTTCCACCAGCTGCTGCTCGTTAACCCGAACGCCAGCGTCGGCGGTCATGAGACCATCGAGTTGAGAAACCCGGCCCAGCGCACACAGTACTTTGTCAGCCTTTACGACGGTGCCATCTGAGAATCGCGTATCAACGACGCTTATGCCATCGAACTTCACCTCTTCAATTTGTGCTTCGCCGATGAACGAACCACCGCCACGCTCAAAGGACTCCAGAAACCGCTCCGCGAGATCGCGTTCCAGAAAGCCCAGAGGCATCGGAAAACGGTCGATCAAGGTTACCTTGACCCCGAGCAACGCAAATATCGACGCGTATTCGCACGCGATAACCCCGCCGCCAAGGACCACCATGCTCTGCGGCAGATATGCCAGTGACAGGATTGAATCGCTATCGAAAATGAACTCATGGTCTACCCGAACGTGATCGGGCAACCTGGGTTTGGAACCAGTAGCGATCACGAAATAGTCCGCCGTAAACGTCTCCACGCTGCCGTTGACATAGCGGACGTTGACGCGCTTGTCATCGACAAAACTGGCGCGCCCATGGATCACATCGATGTCATTGCGCTCCAGCTGTTCGGTCATGTAAGCATCGTGCGCCTTCACCACCTCGCCCATTTCACCAATCAGCGCCGCAACGCCGAGGTTGGTTCCACGATCGGAGATATTCAGGCTCCGCATCCGCGCAATCGCTTTCGCCTGATCGAGCGCCCGCTCGCGAAGGGCCTTGCTGGGAATCGTGCCGCGAGTAACACACGCGCCGCCAACCTCCTTGATCTGCTCACAGACCAACACCTTGCGACCCGCCTTGGCGCCCTGAATGGCCGCTTTCTGGCCAGCGGGCCCGGAACCAATTACAAATATGTCGTAGTGGTTCATCAGCTCATGGACTCGATGGCAGTCCTGACCTGGCTTTCGTTTTCGAGGATCCCCTCGACATCCTCAGGATAGAGGTTCAGGTGCTGCATAGCCGGCAGATGCACGACCTCGGGCATCGACAGGGACTTGGTACACATCCACCGCGCCAACCCAACGCCGCATTCTGTGACCGCTACCAGATCCTGCTCGTCGCCGGCCTGTTCGAACCGGTGCAGATGTTCAATCGTAACCGTCACCGCCTCAGGCAGGTTCCGTTGCTCGGCCAGCCGGGCTCCGGCCTGGGCCGTCAATGCCTCCAGCAGTTCTTCGACCCCGGTGCGGGCAAGATCCGGTGCGAGCTCTCCAAGCCTGCTCAGAATCAACGGCGCACCAATGCTGTGCAACAGCCCACAAAGGTAGGCGATCTCGACGTTCCGGCGGCTCGCTCTTGCAACCTCTTTTGCCCACAGGCCCGCCGCCAGCACGACCTGCCAGGTTTCTTCGGCAATCGCGTCGTAGCTGCCTTTTTTGAACAGGGATCCTTTAAGCGAAGCGGAAAGCGCAATTTCGCGGATGCGCTGCATGCCCAGGCGCGCGATTGCCTGCTGCAGAGCGACGATTTCGACTGCGCCACGAAAGGCCGGTGAATTGACGATTCGGATCATACGAGCAGCGAGGGTCTGATCCTGCTGGATCAGTCCGGCGAACCGGGCGGCGTCGGATTGCTCATCGAGGGAACTGGTAAGCACTTCTGCAGCCACACTGGGCAGCAGGGGTAGCTCGATCCTTCCGTCGTCAAGCTCCTGGCGCAACTGCGTGGCAACCACGTCCACATCTGATGATTCAGTGGCAATGCTGTTCGTCATGCGAAAATCTGTCGGCTAGCTCCTATTCAGCATCGTCAACATTCCGCACATCAAAATCAGGAATTGCTAATTCACCCGGTTCAGGGATCCCGCATTACCGGGCTGCCGGAGCCGATTACACCACCGCGGGCCGTGCTCGTTTCGCAGCGATCCGGATCGCCCCCGCAGATCTCACAATCGGCGGATATTCCGAGGGTTTTCAGCCCACCACAGCTACCCGATATGGGTTTTCGCCCGAACATCACCCCGACAGCCATCGCCGCGACCAAGACCAACATGAGGATAAACGCAAACACAGCGGTCATGAATTCACAGGCTCCGGAGAAACGGCTGCATTGGCTCAGTATAGCGCTCTTCGAAGCCATGTTCCGTGCGGACGATGAACAATGCCGCCAAACCGGATTCCTGAGCAAATGTGAATCCGGCTTGCGGACCGAGCACGTTCAATAGAGTCGCGTAGCCATCCGCCCACATTGCAGAGTGATGTGCCACGGTGACCGAGGCAAGCTGATGATTCACGGGCCGACCGGTTCGTGGATCGATGGTGTGGGGAAAATGAGCGCCGTCCTGGGCGAAAAAATTGCGATAGTCGCCCGAGGTTGCGACGCTGTGTTCTTCGAGGTGCAGCACGCGCTGGACCGCCCCGAAGCTTTCGGGATCGGGCACTTCCACGCCAACGCGCCACAATGCGCCACGCTCATTGGTTCCACGGGTGCGCACCTCGCCCCCTATCTCAACGATGAAATCACCACACGCCGACTCAATCAGCAGCTCGGCAAGTCGATCGACGCCGTAGCCCTTGGCAATCGCCGAAAGATCCACGTAGACGTCTTTGTGCTTGAGCAATGCCGACGGCTGGACTCTGAATTCCAGGTGGCCGTGGCCGATGCGGGCGAGGGCTGCATCTATGGCCTCCTGCGCCGGTTGCCCGGTGGACACCCCACCGGGTCCGAACCCCCACAGGTTCACCAGCGGTCCCACCGTAATGTCGAAAGCGCCAGCGGAGTCAACGCTCAGCCGGGCTGCAGCCGCCACCACCGTCACCAGGTCGCCGCCCACCGCAAACCATTCACCAGGCATCGAGCGGTTGAAACGGGACACCGTAGACGACTCATCGTACGTCGACAGTTCCTGGTTCAACCGCACCAGTTCCCGCACGATATCGCCGCCGACGTCCACGGCGCAATCGGCTGTCACCCGGTACTGGGTGCCCATGGTGTTTCCTTCGTGACGCTGGTATCGCTCTTCGCCGATGCCACAGCCGGCAATGGCGCTGCCGGCCAGCACCAGGCAGCTCGCCCGGAGCAGCTTACGTTGAATTTTTGACGCCATTTCTGACACGTGAGGTCCGATTCCGGTCAGTGCACGTACAAAGTAGACAAATTCATTAAGTAAGCAATACCAACGCCGCGCGGATCTGGCACACAATAGCCTCGATGATAAAAACACAGCACACATACAGGAATCACATGTTGCAACTGAATCGTCCGGGGGGACGCACGAACGTTGTTCCAGCGATCCAATCCAGGACCGGCCGGGACGCCAATCTCCGGTTCACCCGACGGACCTCACGGGTTTGCAGATTTTCGCTGGAACAACGGATCTGCACACCGCCTCGAGCGGCCAATGTCGGCCTGATACTAGACGTCCGCGCTTAGCCTACATCAGCAGTTAAGCTAATGGCGTCCATCCTGCTGCTCCGGCACGGGCAGATTCTTGCCAACAGGCAGGGCCGCTGGCACGGTTCCACGGATAGCGCGTTGACCTGGCGTGGGCGCCGCCAGGCCCGTCGTACCGCGCGCCATCTGGAAATCCGCGAACCCGCGATCACGGCCATCTATACCAGCCCCCTGCAGCGTTGCCTGAATACGGCCGAATCGATCGGCAAGCGCCTGGGCATCGGGGTGGAGGTGCGCGAGGATCTGCGCGAGTACGCCATCGGTGAATGGGAGGATCTGTCGTTTCGCGAATTAGCTGAGCGACACGACTTCGTCAACAAAGCAGCCAGCGATCCGGAGTTCGCGCCGCCAGATGGCGAGTCATTGAGCCAGGTCGCCCAGCGGATCGTCCCCGTGGTGCATGCCATCAATGACTCGCACGCCGCGCAGGGCCACGCTCTGCTGGTTGGCCACGGCGCAGCGATGGCCATCGCGCTGGCAGCCATCATCGACAACGATCCAGTCGTCTGGACCAGTTACCACCTGACGAATTGCAGCCTCACGGAACTGGTGCTTTCCCCCTCGCCATACGTTAATTTCTTTAATTCTACTCAACACCTGTAAGACCGGAATAAAACCAATGCCTGAATTCTGCAGCATCGAAAAAGCCAATCACGTCATGACCGTGACGCTGGAGCGACCCGATCGCCTGAACGCGTTGCATCCACCGGCCAACGCCGAACTCGGCGAAGTATTCGACGATTTCGCCGAAGACGAGGATATGTGGGTGGCGATCATTACCGGACGCGGGCGCGGTTTCTCGGCCGGCAACGATCTTCGCTATCAGGCCGAGGGAGGCGATCGGGTGCCGATGCCCCGCGGCTTCGCCGGGCTCACCAGCCGCTTCGATCTGACCAAGCCGGTGATCGCGGCCGTCAACGGGGTGGCCATGGGCGGCGGATTCGAAATCGCGCTGGCCTGCGATCTGATTATCGCGTCGGACAAGGCCCGCTTCGCGCTGCCCGAGCCCAAGGTCGGTCTCGCGGCGTTGGCCGGCGGCCTCAACCGGCTGCCACGACAAATCGGATCCAAACGCGCATTAGGAATGATTCTGACCGGCCGGCACGTGCCCGCTGAAGAGGGGCTGACGCTGGGATTCGTTAACGAGGTCGTGCCACATGATGATCTGATGGCCGCCGCCCATCGCTGGGCAGAGCAGATCTGCGCGTGTGCGCCGTTGTCGATCAGGGCGAGCAAAGATGTGGTTTACCGGAGCTTGAGTTGCGGCTCGCTCCAGGAATCCATGGAAACCTCATATGACTCGGTCAGGGCAATGGTAAAGAGCGAAGACTTCGTCGAAGGGCCAAAGGCTTTCGCCGAGAAGCGCTCGCCAGACTGGAAAGGACGCTAGCCAGGCTCGTCGACGGGCCTCGGCCCCGACGGAATCAGTCCTGTACCGCCAATTGCGCCGCGCCTATCGCGTCGGCGACGCATGCCACTGCCAGGCATACATCGTTTAGCGCGTCGTGCTCTCCACGCACCGCCATTTCGGCGATGATCTCCAACCGTGGAATGACCACGTGAAGTAAATCGGGCGTGGTCGCAAATTGCTCA
>JAYGEV010000423.1:0-5079 GCA_046582225.1 Pseudomonadales bacterium | reverse complement strand
CGTGGTGGAAGCCATGAAAATGGAAAACAGCCTGCGCGCAGAACAGGATGTCAAAATCGCCAAGGTACTCGCCGAACAAGGCGAAAGCCTGGAAGTCGATCAGCCGATTCTCGAGTTCGAGTAGAACCTCGCTCAGCCTCTGGCAACTTCCTCGAGTTCGATGAGGGTGCCGCAGAAGTCTTTGGGGTGCAGAAACACAACGGGTAAGCCGTGCGCACCGATCGACGGCTCGCCATCGCCGAGCACGGTCGCCCCTTCGTCCTGCAAACGCGCAATGGCCACGCCAAGATCGTCGACTTCAAAGCACATGTGGTGCATGCCGCCTCGGGGGTTTTTTTTCAGATAATTAGCGACCGGAGAATCTTCGCCCAGGGGATGAAGCAGCTCGACCTTGCTGTTGGGGAGTTCCACGAAGACCGTGGTTACGCCTTGATCAGGCAGCGCCAGCGGCTCGGACACCTGCGCCCCGAGGGTATCCCGGTACAGCGCGGCGCCTGCATCGAGGTCCGGCACCACAATGGCAATATGGTTGAGTCGTCCAATCATCAACAAGGCTCCTGCAAAATCGTTATCGGTTTTTTCCGGGAATAAGCTTGAGAACGTCGCTCGCTGCTTCGGGAATGTTGGTTCCCGGACCATAGATCGCATGCACGCCGCAGTCGTACAGGAACTGGTAATCATGCTGAGGAATCACGCCGCCTACCACCACGATGACATCGCCGTTCCCCTGAGCCTCCAGCGCCTGGATCATTTCGGGCACCAGTGTCTTGTGGCCCCCGGCAAGCGTCGACACCCCCACCACGTGTACGTCTTCGGCGGTCGCTGTAACCGCGGCTTCGCTCGGCGTTTGAAACAGCGGTCCCATCTTCACCTCGAAGCCGAGATCGCCGAACGCATTGGATATCACCTTGGCGCCGCGATCGTGGCCATCCTGTCCCATCTTCACCACCAGAATGCTCGGCTTGTCACCCTCGAGCTCGGTAAACACCTTCACCTCGTCACGCACACGCGCAAAATCCTCGTCGCCTTCGTACGCGCTTGCGTAAACCCCGGGGGTCATCGTCGCGACCGGTTGATGACGGCTCCACGCTGATTCCAAAGCTGCCGAAATCTCACCCACGGTCGCTCGTTGGCGCGTAGCCTCTACCGCCAGCGCAAGCAGGTTGCCCTCGCCACTACGGGCCGCGGCGGTCATCGCCTCCAGGGCGGCCTGAGCCAATGGCTCATCACGCGACGCGTGGATACGCGCCAGCCGTTTCAGCTGAGCATCGCGAACCTTGCTGTTGTCGACGGTGAGCACGTCAAACGTGAAATCGTCTTCTGCGAGCGTGTATTTGTTCACCCCAACAATGACATCCTCGCCTCGTTCAACCCGAACCTGCCGACGTGCGGCCGCTTCCTCGATGCGCTGCTTGGGCATTCCGGTCACCACCGCCTTGGTCATGCCGCCCATGGCTTCGACCTCATCAATGATCACGCGGGCGGCTTCGACGATGGAATTGGTCAGGCTTTCCACGTAATAGCTACCGCCCAACGGATCGACGGTGCGGGTCACTTGAGATTCCTCGGCCACGATGATCTGCGTATTACGCGCAATGCGCGCCGAGAACGGCGTGGGTAACGCCACCGCCTCGTCCAGGGCGTTGGTGTGCAGACTCTGAGTGCCACCCAGGACCGCGGCCAATGCTTCGATTGTAGTGCGCACGACGTTGTTGTAAGGATCGTGCTCCTGCAGCGAAACCCCCGAGGTCTGGCAGTGTGTGCGCAGCATTAGCGACGCCGGATTTTTCGGTTCGAACTGGCCCATCAGTTCGTGCCAAAGCAACCGCGCGGCCCTGAGCTTGGCGATCTCCATGAAGAAGTTCATGCCGATGCAGAAGAAGAATGACAGTCGCGGGGCAAACGCGTCGATGGGCTGGCCCGTCGCCAGCGCAGCCCGTACGTACTCGACGCCGTCGGCCAGGGTAAACGCCACCTCC
This sequence comes from Pseudomonadales bacterium, assembly GCA_046582225.1. GTDB lineage: Bacteria > Pseudomonadota > Gammaproteobacteria > Pseudomonadales > Azotimanducaceae > JAYGEV01. The sequence continues at coordinate 3,100 of JAYGEV010000423.1, read as the reverse complement.
TGGACGGCATTCGCACCTGCTTCCTGCATGTGATAGCCCGAGATGGAAATTGAATTGAAGCGCGGCATGTGCTCCGCGGTATAGCCAATGATGTCCGCAACGATCCGCATGCTCGGCTCTGGCGGATAGATGAACGTGTTGCGAACCATGAACTCTTTGAGTATGTCGTTCTGGATGGTGCCTGCCAGATCCTTTTGCGCCACGCCCTGCTCTTCGGCCGCGACGATGTAGCCTGCCATCACCGGCAGTACGGCACCGTTCATCGTCATTGAAACGGACATCTCATCGAGCGGGATACCGTCGAACAGGACCTTCATATCTTCCACGGAATCAATGGCCACACCGGCCATGCCAACATCACCGACGACTCTGGGATGATCCGAATCAAAACCGCGGTGCGTGGCCAGATCGAAGGCCACCGACAAACCTTTTTGTCCGGCGGCAAGATTTGCCCGGTAGAAAGCGTTGGACTCCTCAGCAGTAGAGAACCCGGCGTACTGACGGACGGTCCACGGCCGGTTCGTATACATCGTTGCGCGCGGCCCGCGCAGGTACGGCTCCAGCCCCGGGAAAGAGTCAAGGTGCTCGATGTCTTCGAGATCTTCCTGTGTGTACAGCGGCTTGATCTCGATGCCCTCAGGGCTCTGCCAGGTAAGGTCTTCCAGTGGTTTGCCTCGAAGCTCCTTATTGGCGAGATCCTGCCACGCGGCGCCTGACTCAGACTGCTGTTCTGCCATGTAACCGTACTCCCGAATTCCCGTAGGAATGGCGCTCTGATTGACTGAGCGTGCCATTATAGCAAGCGCGGAAGTTCAACGGATGACGCCGTAGACCCGCTCCGGATGGAGCCTGATGATTACGCGATTTTGTGCGTCCAGCCATCCCTGGAGATCTTCGGGTTCGCTGTATTCGCTGTCCGAAATGTTCTGGAACACCAGCCGCGTGTTCGCGACCAGATCCGTGGTTTCGACGTCCACGCGCCCTTCAATGGAAACAAAATTAAACGGTTCTGAGTTGGTGACGATGCACAAGGTGGCGCGAGAATCGCGATCCAACGACTTTCGCTTGAAGGTGCCTCCGGGGGTACTGACCACGACGGTGTCCTCGTGTCTCGCGTATGCAACCACGGAACTCACCGGATGCCCATCCCGGCGCAACGTCGTCAACACCCCCCAACGATGATCGCTGATGAACTGGTCGTGGTCGGCGTTGTCGGAAATCATGGCGGCTACTCATGCTGATGAATTGTCGAACGATAACGTATAGTCAACACTAAATGGGAGCCAGCTGAATGCGTGAAGCAGACGTCCCCGAGGAACTCATCAACAGGCCGTGTCCGGATCTGGGGCCACCACCCTGGGCGCAACCACCCAACGCCGACCGCCAGGTAGCCATCGTCTCTACCGCCGGATTGATCCAGCGTGGCGATCGCGCCTTCGGGTTCGGTGCGGCCGACTACCGAATCATCGACCGGGATGACCCCGCCGATCTGCTGATGACTCACATCTCGACAAACTTTGACCGCTCTGGATTTCTTCAGGATCACGAGGTCGTGTTTCCGCTCGAACGGCTGCAGGAACTCGCCAACGACGGCGAGATCGACGCTGTTGCCCGCTATCACTACTCGTTTATGGGTGCCACTGACCCTGCGGAGATGGAGCCGGCAGCCCGACAACTCGCTGGCGCTATGCGCGGGGAAGGCACCAATGTGGTGCTGCTGGTGCCGGTCTGACCGCTGTGCACGCGCGCCGTGAGCGCGCTCGCCCATATCCTGGAATCCGAAGGCATGGTGACCATCGTTCTCGGTCTGGTTCCGCAACACGTTCGCGCGATGCGGCCGCCACGCGCCCTGCTGGTTCCCTTCGAACTCGGTCGTCCGCTGGGTGCGCCTCACCGCGCTGAACTTCAGCGCGATGTTCTCTCCGCCGCGCTCCGCCTGCTCAGCAGGCCAGGCCCGGGTCCGGTGGTAGAAGAATTTGAAAGCATCGACGCAATCAACGATGAGTCTCCCCAAGCGGACCCATGGCTATGTCCGGTCTCCTTCCCGGCCGCAGCCGCCGGTGACGGTCTGGGTGATCGAATCGCACAGGAGACACGCCTGCTGCGGCCATGGTTCGATCTTGGTTATCGACAACGCGGTCACACCGGAGCCGACGTGAGCGGCATCGATCTCGACGAACTGATCGGCTGGCTGTGCGATTTTCTCGCTGATGATTCATCCGATGCGTCACCCATAGACGGACGACCGCTTGCGGAGAGCTTCAAACTCGGGGTGGAAGATCTCAAGGCGTTTTACGTCGAAGCAATTACCGTGCAGCCGAACGCGGCCTCGTCAAGCGACATCAACGCCTGGTTCTGGGAGGAGACTGCCGCAGGAGAGTTGCTATGGCTTCTGCGAGAACATCTACAGAAGCACCCTGATGAGGGCATTCGCCTGCACGCTCAGTTCACCCTGGTACCGGCGGCACAGGTAGCACAGCGCCAGTGACGCCGCGATTGCTGCGGATTTTCAGCCGGCGCCCACCGTGTCCGCCGCTTCGAGGATCTCAATGAGCAGCTTTCGAGCGGTGGCTTCTTCATCGCCGGCAACCTCGACGCTTCTGGAACTGATGCCGGGAATTCGCGCGATCATCAGGCTCCCGGCGACGGAATAGATCCCTGAATAACGCTTGCCCTTGTATTCGATTGCCAGCTGAGTCGTCGGTGCCGCCATAGCTTCTCCAAAACATCCGTTCGTATTATCTGGTGGGCGCGCGCAGATTCGAACTGCGGACCTCTGCCGTGTGAAGGCAGCACTCTAACCAACTGAGCTACGCGCCCCGGATCAAGCAGGATACCACCCTGGAAAACAAAACGGGCCCGCCAGGAGGCCCTGAATTCAGCACCCGGCGTCAATTTTGTGACGCTCAGACCAAATCTGCAAAACGCCGTAGGCTAGTCTTACGGTATGAAAACCGCAGCGCCTCGCAGCAAACTGGTAGAGGTTCCCGTGGGGATGTTGAAGCTCGGCATGTATGTGGCCGAGGTGGATAGACCGTGGGAGGAAACTCCCTTTTCGGTGCAGGGTTTTTTCGTCGATTCCGAAGCAGACATCGACCAA
>JAYGEV010000365.1:0-3256 GCA_046582225.1 Pseudomonadales bacterium | reverse complement strand
ATGATCACCCGGTCCATATAACATATGAAAACAGCCGAGGCGGCCAGCAGCACCACCGTATAGCGCGTGGGCCAGCCGCCGGCAGCAGCTGAGTTTACCTTCTGATCCAAACCTTCTTCCCTCCTTAGTCATCGGGCGTGCACGCCTAGCGAGACAGAGTATCGAGGTGCCACACCCATGCGGATGGTAACGCGGTATTGGGTGGGCTACGATCCGGCCAATTCGTAGTAATCCTCTGGAGATGGTATGAAACCACTAACGGGTGTGAACGTGCTCGAGTTTTCGACCATGATCACCGCAGCGTTCGCCGCCATGATGATGGCTGAACAAGGTGCCAACGTGATCAAAGTGGAACCGATCGAGCTGGGCGACCCGATGCGTTTTCTGGGCAGCAGCAAGGGCGGAATATCGGCGCTGTTTGCGAACTGCAATCGCGGTAAGCGATCACTGCGTCTAGACATCAAGACCGATGAAGGTAAGCAGATCATCAAGGAGCTGGCAAGAGACACCGATGTGGTGCTCAGCAATTTCCGGCCCGGTGTGATGGATGGCCTGGATCTGGGTAGCCGCGTTCTGCGCGAGATCAATCCGCGCCTGATCTATGCCGGCGTTTCCGGTTTCGGCACCGAAGGCCCCGACCGCGACAAACCCGCATACGATCCGGTTATCCAGGCCCAGGCTGGCTTCGCGGCGGTGCAGGGCCAGGGCAAGGAGGGACCAGAGTTCGTCCGTAATCTCACCTGCGACAAGGTCACCGCCTACACCGCCTGTCAGGCAGTGACCGCGGCTTTGTACCTGCGCGAGAAAACCGGCGAAGGGCAACACATCGACCTGTCGATGATGGACGCGGGGCTCTACTTTCTGTTTCCCGACGGCTTCATGCACCGAACCCTGCTCGACGACGATGTCGAGCACGTCGCGCCGTTGAGCGAGATGCTCTACGACCTGACCGTCACCAAAGACGGCGGCGTGACCCTGACGGCGGCCACTGAAGCCCAACAGGTGGGCATGCTGACTGCCATCGACCAGCTGCACTTGTTTGCAGACGAGCGCTTCAACAGCATGGATAAGCTGATCGCGAACATTGCCGAATTCCGCGCCATCCTCGATGACGAGTTCCTGAACTTCGAAACCGAGGACCTGCTGGCGCGGCTCAAAGAAAACGATGTGCCTGCCGCTCGCTGCCTGGACTATGACGAGGTGCTGGCGCACCCGCAGTACGAGGCGAATGCCAGCATCGATGTGTGGGAGCACCCCATCATGGGCCGGATGCACCGGGTCAAGCCGCCTGCGCAGTTCGGCGGTGAACGTCAGGAGCCGTCGTCGGCAAGCCCCGCGCATGGCGAGCACACCCGGGAGTTGCTGGAGGAACTCGGCCGTTCGCCGCAGGAGATCGACGCCTTAATCGAGCGGGGAGTCGCGGGCTAGCATTATATAAACGAAATGTTGCATGTTCGATAAGGATGCATACAATACCCGGCCAGCGCTTGATTGGAGACTTAAGATGGCCGAGTCCCCCATAACCCAGGAAGAAGCTGTCGCCTCCGAGGCGGTGATGCCACACCAGGATCCCTGGAGCACGCCCCTCGAGGAACTTCACGTCGCCCGCAACTACCTGTTTCAGAACGACGCCATGTGGCCGTACTTCGAGCGCCTGCGCAAAGAAGCCCCCGTACACTACTGCGCCGACAGCCCGTTTGGCCCGTACTGGTCGGTTTCTACCTACGCCGAGATCAAGGAGGTCGACCAGCGCAACGACATCTTCAGTTCCGAACCTGGCATCACCATTTTCGATCAGGCCGAAGACTTCAAGATGCCCATGTTCATCGCCATGGACCGGCCAAAGCACGACCAGCAGCGCAACGTGGTGCAGCCCGTGGTGGCGCCCAAGAATCTGTCTAATATGCAGGGCATCATCCGCGGGCGGGCTTGCACAATTCTCGACTCGCTGCCCATCGGCGAAACATTCGACTGGGTAGAGCGGGTGTCGATCGAGCTCACCACCCAGATGCTCGCCACCCTGTTCGATTTTCCGTTCGACGAACGCTACAAGCTCACCCGCTGGTCCGACGTCGCCACCGGCGGGCCCCAGTCTGGCATCGTGGAATCATTCGAGCAGCGCCGTGAAGAGTTGATCGAATGTCTCACCTACTTTCAGAGGCTCTGGGCGGAGCGCGAAGGCGGCGAGGGTATGGACTTCGTGACCATGCTCAGCGGTGGCAAATCCACTCAGAACATGGATCCCATGGAATTCCTCGGCAATCTGCTGCTGCTGATCGTTGGCGGCAACGACACCACCCGCAACTCGATCAGCGGCGGTGTGCTGGCCTTAAACCAGTTTCCGGAGGAGTACGACAAGCTGCGCCGCGATTCGTCTCTGATTCCCAACATGGTTTCCGAGATCATCCGCTGGCAAACGCCGCTGGCCCACATGCGCCGCCGCGCGATGGTCGACACTGAACTCGGTGGCCAGCAGATCAAGGCCGGCGACAAGGTGGTGATGTGGTACTTCTCCGGCAACCGTGACGAATCGGTATTCGAAGACGCTAACCGGTTGATCATCGATCGCGAAAACGCGCGCCAGCATCTGTCGTTCGGATTCGGCATCCACCGCTGCATGGGCAATCGTATGGCGGAAATGCAGCTGCGCATTCTGTGGGAGGAAATCCAGAAACGCTTCGAGCGAATCGAAGTGGTTGGCGAACCGGAGCGTTCCCTGTCCACATTCGTCAAGGGTTACACCCGGCTCGACGTCAAGCTTCACGCCAAACAGGCCTGATAGAGAGAAGATATGTCGCTGCAGGACTTTCGGGACAATCGCGCGCAGGAGAAGCGCGCGGCCGTTATCCAGGCCGCGACAACGCTGTTTGCGGAACGCGGATTAAACGCCGTCTCAATGGCAACCCTCGCCCAGGCGGCCGGCGTTTCTACCGCAACCCTGTATCGGCACTTCGTTGACAAGGAAGCGGTATTCGCTGAGGTGATCGAATATCTGGTGCGCAACGTGCTGGCAGACCATCCGGCCGAGGCCGAAGACGCCGATCCGGTGAGCGCGCTGCGTTCGGTGGCGATGCGCTACGCCACCCTGCTGTCGGACCCGATGGTGCTGGGCCTGTTGCGGGCAGTGGTCGCCGATACGGATGCCTCGAGTGGCTTCAGGGCCAAACTGTCCGAGTACGGCAGTGCGATATTCGCCAACGATTTCGAACACGCCATCGCCGCGATTTTCGCACAACGCAGTCCCGATCAATCGCTG
>JAYGEV010000364.1:0-4712 GCA_046582225.1 Pseudomonadales bacterium | reverse complement strand
TTGATTTTGAATGGATACAGGAATGGTTGAAATAGTGGTTGATTACCCGTAGTGCCCTCGCTCGCACGCGAAGCATTGTTGCCCTATCCCGTACAGGCCGTTTATAAAATTGTTAACGATGTTGTGCGCTATCCGGAGTTTCTGCCGTGGTGCAAGGCCGTCGAGATCGTCGCCGAATCCGCAGAGGAAGTCGTCGCCACGCTGGACCTTGCGGCTCGTGGAATTCGGCAGAGCTTCACTACCCGCAACGTGTTGATTCCGCATGAGAGTATCGAGCTCGTTCTGGTGTCTGGCCCGTTCAGTCAGTTTCACGGTTTCTGGCGCTTTACACGTCTGGGCCAGGATGAGGGTTGTAAGTTGGAGCTGCGTCTGGATTTCCGCTTCTCAGGCGCGCGATCGCTCCTGCACCGTACCTTCAGCGGCGCGTTCAACCACGCGGGTGACAAGCTCGTGGATGCATTCTGCGAGCGGGCACGTTCGCTGCTCGATTGAACCATGCAGGTCGAGGTGGTTTATGCGCTTCCAAACCGACAGGCTGTCGTGAACCTCGAACTATGCGATGGTGCGACCGTGGCCGATGCGCTCGCGGCGGTGAGCGACACACCGCCATTCTGCGACCTCGACCTGAGCGAGGCCTCGATCGGTATTTATGGCGAGCTGACGGCAACGGGTACCGTGTTGCATGCGGGTGATCGGGTGGAGATATACCGGCCCCTGAAGCGCAGCCCGATGCAGGCGCGCCGCCTTCGGGCCGGTAGCGGGCCCGTCGATGATCGCGGTGGAGATTCGAACGAAGAGTAGCGCGCTAGCCGGCGTCGCTGGCGCCAGGCTTCGGATCAGCGGCGACGTCGGTACTCGATTCGCCTGCTTCGTCTTTCGCCTCGGTGGGTGCGTAGTCGCCGGTGAAGTAGGCGAGCAGGTCGTTGTCGAAATACAGGCTTACCCGTCGCTCGTCTGAGTACACGCCTGGAACCTCAACGGTGTAGATGTAATCCCAACGCTTTTCGTCGAATGAATTGCGGAAGATGGGTTCGCCCATCACGAAGGCCACCTGGCTGCGGGTCATGCCCGGCTTGAGTTGATCGATCATCTCCTGGGTGATTACGTTTCCCTGCTGGATGGTGATCTTGTGAACTCGGGGCAGGCCCAGTTTAGGCATCTTGAAGCTGCAGCCGGCGGCGAACAGTACAGACAGCATGACAATGCAGGGAAGAATTCGGGCCATGAATAAGGATCGTTTTGGCAAGGCCGGGCATGTTAACCGCTTCCCACCCGGTATTGAAGGCGGGATCGATGAGGCACATGGGTCGCCATGCTAGTCAGATGCGCCGTTGGCCTCCTCCAGCAGGGTTCTCGCGTAGGCCTTTGATTTTTCGGTGATATCCGAACCGGCCAGCATGCGGGCCAGCTCGCCGACCCGCGAATCTTCGGTCAGCTCCTCGATGCGGGTGTCTTGCTCGAGCGTTTTCTGAACCCGCAGATGGTGTTCGCCCAGGGCGGCGACCTGGGGCGCATGGGTGACGCACAGCACCTGGGTGTGTTTGGCCAGCGAACGCAGCAGGCGCCCGACGACATCGGCCGTCGTCCCGCCTACGCCAATATCGGCCTCGTCGAGAACCAGGCACGGCAGCGCCGATTTTTCGGCCGCGACGACTTGAATTGCCAGGCTGATGCGAGCGCGCTCACCACCCGAGGCGACCCTTGCCAGCGGCGCGGCCGGATACTTCGGGTTGGTGATTACGTAGAACTCGACGCTTTCCAGCCCGCGTTCGGATTCTCCTTCGCTGAACTCCACAGACAGCGCTCCGCCGTCGATACCCAGAGTATTCATGCATTGACTGACCGCCGAAGCAAAGCCGCTGGCCGCTTTTCGACGTTGCCTGGACACTTTCTGGGCTTGTTTGTGGAAGTCGACCTCGAATCGCGTTGCCGCCTCTCGCAGGGAGTCCAGGGCCGTTCGATCGGTGGAGATCGAATCGAGTTCGCTCTGCAACTCGGTAACGTGGTCGACCAGATCTACCGGCGCAATTCGATGCTTGCGTGCAAGATTGAGCACGGCTGTCAGGCGCTCATCGAGGCTGGCCAGCTGCTCGGGTTTTACCACCAGCGAGGTATCGTAATCGCGTAGATCTTTCACTGCATCGGCTAGAAGGGCGGTCGCGGCGCTCAGGAATTCGTTGGCCGCTGCGAGCTGCGGATGATTGTCGTCGATCGCGGTGAGCGCTCGGCTGGTGCGACCCAGGGTGTCGGTGTCTTCCAGCTGGGCGAGACAGTACGCGACTGTTTCGCGCAGGTTTTGTGCCTGGGACAGACGCTTGTGTTCAACCTGAAGTGCGTCAAACTCGCCTGGACCCAGAGCCAGGGCCGCAAGCTCCTCGAGTTGATACGCCAGCAATGAAGCACGGTCGTCCTTGCTGGCGAGGCTCGTTTCGAGTTCCCGTGCTTCGTGTCGTGCGCTCTGCCAGCTTCGAAAACTGGTGCGGCAGGCATGCAGGAGCCTGGCGGTGACCCCGTAATCGTCGAGCAGCGACAACTGTACACCGGGTTCCGCCAGGCGCTGATTTTCGTGCTGGCCATGGATGTCGACCAGGGCTCCGGTGAATGATCGCAGGAGCTGGCGGGTGGTGGGAATGCCGTTGATGAATGCGCGCGAGCGCCCTTCTGAGTTGACGACCCGCCGCACCAGACATCGGCTCAGCTGATCCGTGTCATCGAGCGCATGCTCGGCAAGAAATTGCTTCGCTCCAGGATCGTCCGAGATGTCGAACTCGGCGCTTACGTCTGCGCGACTGGCGCCGGGTCGGATGGCTTCAGTGTCCGCACGGTCGCCCAGAACCAGGCCCAAAGCGCCGAGCAGTATGGATTTTCCGGCCCCTGACTCACCTGTGATTACGGTCAGTCCAGGTTGCAGATTGATTTCCAGCGACTCCACCAGGGCAAAGTCGCGTACGATGAGCGCTTTAAGCATCGCTTGACCTGGGGTGATTAATGACCATAGTTCAGTACTGCGGGTTGCGGGCAGTTCCCGCCAACATTAGCTGACGAAATCCATGAGAAAGCAAGCCGAAGATGCCGTGGACGAACGTGCGCGGTTGCTGTTCAAGCTTCTGGTGGAGCGCTACATCGCCGACGGATCGCCGGTGGCTTCAAAACTGCTCGCCTCCAGCCCGGAGATCGAGGTGAGTTCGGCCACGGTGCGCAACATCATGGCCGAACTTGAAGAGCGTGGGCTGGTTCGTTCGCCACACACTTCAGCAGGCAAGGTTCCCACCAATCTGGGATTGCGGTTCTTTGTTGACAGCCTGCTGTCGGTGCAGCCGCTGGATGAAGCGCGCGTGCATCAACTGGAGCACGGCCTGAATCCGGATCTGTCGCCGAAAGAACTCGTCGAATCCGCCTCCAACATGCTGTCACATCTCACCAGGATGACCTGCATCGTAACGCTGCCGCGTCGCGACCAGGTCGCGCTGCGGCAGGTTGAGTTTCTGCCGTTGTCCGGTCACCGAGTACTCGTCATCCTGGTTTTGAATGATCGCGAAGTGCAAAACCGGGTGGTTCACGTCGACCGGGAATACGATGAGGCCGAATTGAATCAGGCGGCCAACTTCATCAACCACGAGTTTGCCGGGTTGTCGTTGCTGAGCATCCGTCATGCGTTGCTTGAGAGCATGCAGGTCGACAAGGACAACATGAACGAGTTGATGCAGACCGCACTCAATGTGGCCAGCCATGCGTTTGCAGACACTGGCGAGGAAGCCGGTCAGCAGGTGGTGGTGGCCGGTGAGACCAATCTGCTGGACATGAGTGGCGACTCAGCGACTGTGCGAACGCTGCTCGATGCGTTTTCCCGCAAAGGCAGCATTTTGCACCTGCTGGATCGCTGTCTGGGGTCCCATGGCATTCAGCTGTTCATCGGTGAAGAGTCCGGCTACAAACTGCTCGACGATGTGTGTCTGGTCACCTCGCCTTATGAAGTAAACGGCGAACTCGCCGGGGTGCTCGGTGTCGTCGGTCCGACCCGGATGGCGTATCAGGACGTTATCCCGGTGGTGGATGTGACCGCCCGCGTACTCGGCGCCGCGATGAACTATCTCTGAGGAACCAGCCCCTGCCTTGAAATTTCGGGGTGTACCCCCATATCCGGCATTGGCGCGGAGGCGGGTCGTGTCCGCGTTCATGGTCGTGCAAGTGCAATCGTTCTGCTCAGGAGTTTAGCTAATGGCGGAAAAAAATCCCGAAGACGAGACCAGCGACGAGGCTTCCGCCGAGATCCCGGAGGCCGGCAAGGAGCTGGATCGGGAGCAGGACCAGGAACTCGACCAGGATGGCGCCGCAGACGAATCGGAAGCAACCGCATCTGATCCGCTCGCAGACGCCGCAGTGGAAATCGCAAACCTGCAGGACCGGGCGCTGCGTGCCCAGGCCGAACTTGAAAACGTTCGTCGGCGTGCGGCCCGGGATGTCGAGAATGCTCACAAGTATGCGTTGGAGAACTTCGCCGCGGATCTTTTGCCCGTACTCGACAGTCTGGAAAAGGCCCTTGAGGCTACCGTTGGCGCTGGAGCGGAGGATGCCAGGACACTGGGTGAAGGGGTAGAACTGTCGCTCAAGCTGTTCCTGTCCACCTGCGAGAGAGCTGGACTCAGTCAGGTCGATCCCCATGGCGAGCCGTTCGATCCACAGCTGCACGAGGCGATAGCGATGATGCCCAA
>JAYGEV010000298.1:0-3505 GCA_046582225.1 Pseudomonadales bacterium | reverse complement strand
TCGTTGAGACGCCATTAGATGAGATTTCCGTTGGCGCACCTTGTTATATGGTTTGGCACGACACGGTTAACGGTTACACGCTTCCCGTGTACCGCCTTTCTCCTTAAAACACGGTGCGCTAATCGAAGCTGCGGGCAACGTTGCGTGGCTGCTCGATGACTTCACCGAAGAGAACGGCGGAACCTGCTACGTGCCCGGTTCGCACCGTCATGGCCACGGACCAGCTCAATATCGAAACCGTTGATGCGCGCGGCGGATGGCTCGGTCGCACCGCGTTCTAGGCCGTTAAGCCCGTCGCATTCGGGCGTCAGCGTAGAGGGTGACCGGCCACCGGCATTCTTTTTTTAGCCGATGGCAGCCCTGGCAAGTTCAACCCGTGGATCGTTCGGGTGGATCCACTCCTCGCCAATCACCTGTGCCACGCGCAGTTCCGGCGGAATGTTCTCAATCCCGATCAACTGGTCGGCAAACTGATTCCAATGATAGATGCGCGCTTCCTGGTAACTCAGCGGTACGCCTCTGAAGCCGTAGGATTCCACGGACTTCTGGATCCAGGCGCCGAACTCGGTGTCCTCGAGCAACACGACATTGAGGCTCTCGCCATCGTTGACCGTCCACATGTCCGGTTTTGGGCTGTTGTTCCACGCGGGCGCCAGGGTCCAGGTTTCGAGCCGGCACTTGTTGATGCCGTTCGGCCAGAAGATGAGCGGCGGTATCGCGTTTGCACTCAGCGGTGAGACCCAGTTGGGAAAGACGCCGTATGACTGGGTGCACGTACGCGCGATCTCGCCAACGGTCTCGACCTGGTTGGTATTTGGCATCTCCAGTACGCCGAGGTCTTTCATGTTTGCGGGAATCGGCGCCACCATCCGCCCGTGGCCGTTGGGGTAGAACGTGTTGACGTTGCGCCGGTCGTCGAGGATAGGTGATACGGTTTTCGCGTGGATGCTGCGCACGTGGTAGACCTCGGTGTTTGCCTCCATCGCGATCTTCCAGTTGCAATCCAGATCGAAGATATGACGTGCGGCGAGTCGGCACTTGTCGAACTGAAACTCCTGCCATTCATCGGCGATGGGTCCGAGCCACTCGAGCAACGTTGGCGCCTGGTCGTCGAAGTTCACGAAGATCAGGTTGCCGAAGCGCTCGCAGCGAACGGATCGCAGGCCCCGGCTCGCAAAGTCGAGATCCCGGAAATCTTCCGGGTCCCTGATACCGACCAGGCAGCCGTCATGATCGTAGGTCCAACCGTGGTAGCGACAGGTCAGTCGTGGCCGCTTTCCGGATTGTTCGGTGACGACCGGTGCGCCGCGATGACTGCAGGTATTGTAGAACGCGTTGATGGCGCCGCGCTCGGCATGCACGATCACCACTGGCTGACCCGCGGTTTCCCACAAACGGAAGCACCCCGGCTCGGGAACCTCGTCGATGTGGCCTGCCAGCAGCCAGGACTTGCGCCAGACGTATTGTTGCTCGAGATCGTAGAAACGTTGATCGGTATAGCGCCCGGCCGGCAGATCCGGCAGGTTCGGAAATCCTTCCGGAGGTTCGGTCCGACCGGCCTCGTATTCCATTAGCTCGCGAAGGGTTGCGATCTCTTCTGAGTTCATCTTCGATCTCCTCTCAGCGCGACGTATGCGCCCCGTCAATGCTTAGGGTTGTTCCGGTGATAAAGCTGGCTTCATCTGAGCACAGCCACATGGCTGCGTTGGTGACTTCGCTCATCTGGCCGAGTCTGCCGATGGGGTGCTCGGCGATCATATCGGCTTCCAGGCCCTCGATCTGGGTGATGCCCCATTGGAGCATCTCTGTGTATACCACGCCTGGCGCGACCGCGTTGATGCGGATGTTCTGCTGCGCGTAGTCCAGCGCAGCGGCTTTGGTCAATCCCACAATGGCGTGCTTGGATGCAACGTAGGCCACTCCGCCGGGTGATCCGCCAATGCCGGAAATAGAAGACATGTTCACGATTGCGCCGCCGCCGCGTTCGAGCATTGCCGGGATCGCGTACTTCATGCTGAGAAACATGCCCTTGAGGTTGGTGGCGATGGTCTCGTCAAAATCGTCCTCGCTGTAGTCGGCGGCTTTGGTGAACGCGTCACCAGGAATGCCAGCCACGTTGTAGGCATAGTCGAGTCCGCCGAAGCGATCCTTCGCGGTGTCGACGATGCGTGCCACATCTGCGCTGTTGCTGACGTTGGCGGCCACGAACACACCAGTATCGCCAGCGGCTTCGATCTCTTCGATGGTCTGCGCGCCTTCGACCTCGCGGCGGCCCGCCGCCACTACGCTGGCGCCCGCGGCGGCGAAAGCAATGGCGGCGTGTTTGCCTAGCCCGGAGGTGGCCCCTGTGATCATGATCACCTTGTTGTCGAAGCGCCTGCTCAATTCACCCAGCCATCAGATTTAGGGATGATTCTGCACAATCGCGCGCGTGCCCGCCATCTCGGCGTTGCGCTGTGGGGGACTACGCGGACTGCGCCAGCGCCTGCTCCATGAGTGCGACTCTTGGGTCATTCGGATAGACCCATTCATCGCTGATCGACTGTTCTACCCGCAGTTCTGGTGGAATGTTGTCGATGCCGCTCATCCGATCGGCGCACTGATTCCAATGGTAGATGCGGGATTCCTGATAGCTCAGCGGGACCCCCTTGAAGCCATAGGATTCCACCGATTTCTGAATCCACGCGCCGAACTCGGTGTCTTCCAGCAACACCGGGCTCAACTTTTCGCCGTTGTTCTGGGTCCACCCGTCCGGTGCCGGATTGTCGCCCCAGTCCGGAGCGAAGGTGAAGGTCTCCAACCGGCACTTGTTGATACCGTTGGGCCAGAAGATCAGCGGCGGTATGGTGCGGTGGCTCAACGGTGATACCCAGTTGGGAAAGACGTTGTAAGACTGTGTGCAGGTGCGTCCGATCTCTCCAACGGTCTCGATTTCCGGGTAGTCATGCATTCGGGCCGCGCGCACGGTTTCAGCGCCTTTGCGGGTTGGCGCGATCATCCGCCCATGTCCGTTTGGATAGAGAGAATTCACGTTGCGGCGGTCGTCCAGCATTGGCGCGACCGTCTTTGCGTGGATGCTTTTGACGTGATAGACCTCGGTATTCGACTCCATGGCAATCTTCCAGTTGCAGTCGAGGTCGAAAATATGGCGGGCCGCCAGCCGGCAGGTGTCGAATCCAAACTCCTGCCACTCGTCTGCAATTGGCCCAAGCCACTCGAGCAGCGATGGCGCCTGGTCGTCGAAGTTTACGAAAATCAGATTGCCGAACCGTTCACAACGAATGGGCCGCAAGCCGCGCTCTGCATAGATCAGCCCGCCGAAATCCTCGGGATCCCTGATCGCGATCAGTTCGCCATCATGGCTGTAGCTCCAACCATGGTAGCGGCAGGTCAGGCGCGGACGTTTGCCGGATTCCTCGGTGACCACCGGCGCCCCCCGGTGGCTGCAGGTGTTGTAGAACGCGTTCACATCACCGCCTTGGCTGCGCACGATGATTACCGGCTG
>JAYGEV010000149.1:0-9635 GCA_046582225.1 Pseudomonadales bacterium | reverse complement strand
GTTTCGAGTAGACTGCCGGCGCTGCGCAACCGTTGCGCAGCGGGAGTGGGTGTACGGGAAGTCGGTGCAAATCCGACACTGCCCCCGCAACGGTAACAGAGCAACCAACCAGTAGTGACGTTGAAACGTCGTTACCACGGCTGACCAGATGGTCGTCCAGCCACTGACGCGCGCGTTGGGAAGGCGGTAGCGAACGAGCTCTCGAGTCCGGAGACCGACCCGCTCCAGGTATCAACGACCCTGCCCGGGGTGCGGCAGCCTACCGGAAAAATCCCATGCAAATATTCCTCGCCCTGATCGCGATCCTCATCGCGGCGTCAAGCGCTGCGGCGTCCGAAGCAAAAAGCGCGGCGGCTGAAACAACAACTAAAGTCGAGACGGTCACCGTGATCGCACACCGCCTGCCAACCGCCGACGGCGTTCTCCCGGTGCAGGTTCGAACACCTGATACCGGACCAATTGTCGGGGCGGATTCATTGCGCAGCCTGCCCAGCCTCGCGATCAGCCAGTCTGGCAACCTCGGTTCAGTTACCCAGGTGCGCATCCGGGGCGCGGAAGCCAATCACCTGATGGTGCTGATGGACGGAGTGGAACTCACAGACCCCGCAACCGACAGCAGCTACAACTTCGCCAACCTCGCGCTCAACGGGGCCAATCACGTCGAACTGCTCGCTGGGTCGCATAGCGCCATCTGGGGAAGTGATGCGTTGGCTGGCGTGCTGAATATCGTGACCACCCCCCAGGACCGGGTTCGTACTCTCAGTTTCGAAGCCGGGGCGTTTGATACCCAGCATGCCAGCATTCACGTCGCCGACCACAATGAAGATCGCTACTTCAACCTGAGCATCGGCCACTACTCCACCGATGGTACCAACATCTCCGAGGTCGCCGGCAACGACGGCGGCGAAAAGGATGGCTTCAAACAAAGCAACTTTCTATTGGCCGGCGGACTCACGAAGGACGTGTGGTCCGTATCGACAATGTTTCGGCATATGTCCGCTGAGACCGATTTCGATCCGACCCCGTTCCCGTCGTTTCAACCCAGGGACGGTGACAACGAATCGAAACACAATGAAGACCTGGCCAGCCTGACCATCGACTGGCGCGGACCCGGGCGCCTGGAGCAACGCCTGCAGCTATCGTATCTTCAGACCGAAAACCGCAGCTTCACTGACGGGCTGCGCGCCAGCAAGACTGCCGCGGAACGCACCAAAGCCACCGCAATCACGCGATTTCGGCCAGATGACAAGCAGACGTTTACGCTTCTGCTCGAGTATGAGAAAGAAGAGTTCCGCCAGATCGGATCGCCATCGTTTTTCGGTGATCCGAATCAGCACCAGGCCGTCGAGACCACCAGCCTCGCCGTGGAGTACCTCGCAAAGCCGCTTTCGAACCTCAGCCTGACGCTGTCGGCACGCGGTGATGACAACACTGATTTTGACGATACGCTGAGTTTTCGCGCTGCGGCAAAGTATCAGCTGAGTGAAGACCTGCAGATCTGGGCAAGCTGGGGCACTGGCACCAAGAATCCAAGCTTCGTCGAGCGGTTCGGCTTCACCCCGGACACCTTTGTCGGCAATGCTGACCTCGAGCCCGAAACCAATCGCCACCTCTCAACGGGTATCAGGTACACGTCCGGAGTCTGGTCGGTGGCTGCGACGATCTTCAGCGACCGGTTGAAGGACGAGATCAACGGCTACTTTTTTGATCCGGGTCTAGGTGCACCCACCGCGATCAATAAGCTCGGAAAAAGCAAACGCGATGGCGCTGAGTTCGAACTCTCGGCAGATTTCCCTTACGCAACCTTCGCGTTGGGGGTGAGCTACCTGGATGCCGACGAACCGGACGGCTCGCGGGAGATTCGTCGCCCCGCCTGGCAGGGGTTTGTCTCCGTGCGTCACCAGAGCGGACCGGTAAGCGCGGAAGTATCCGCATTTCGAATCGACGACCAGGACGATTTCGACTTCGCTGCGTTTCCTGCCAATCGCGTCAGCCTCCACGGATACACGTTGTTGCGCGCTCATGTAAGTTATCGGATCACCAATCACCTGCGGCTGGCATTGCGCGGCGAAAACCTGCTCGACGAACATTACCAGGACCAACTGGGATATCGTTCGCCCGGGAGAGCGTTGTACTTTCAGCTCGGCTTGGATTTCTAGTATGAGCAAGGACCAGACCCGCACGTTCATCGACGAATGCTGGGACAACAGCATCGTCCCAACGCTCTGCGATTACGTTCGCATTCCCAATAAGTCCCCGGCGTTCGACCCTGACTGGGAAGCCAACGGCTACATGCGTACCGCGGTAGAACTGTTGGGTGACTGGTGCGCGGTTCCGGACATAGCGGGTTTGACCACCGAGATCGTTTCGCTCCCGCACCGCACACCGGTCCTGTTCTGCGAAATTCCGGCAACCGATTCCGGCCAGACCGGCACCGTACTGCTCTATGGGCATTACGACAAACAACCTGAATTCGACGGCTGGCGACCCGGGTTGAGTCCCTGGGAACCCGTATTGCGCGACGGCAGGCTCTACGGCCGCGGCGGCGCCGATGATGGCTATGCGTTGTTCGGCTCGCTCACCGCCATTGCCGCGCTCCAGGCCCAGGGGATCCCGCACGGCCGCTGCGTGTTGCTGATCGAAGGCTGCGAGGAAAGTGGCAGCTTCGATCTACCCCACTACGTGGAAGCTTTGCGTGAACGCATCGGTAACCCGGACCTGGTGATCTGCCTGGACGCCGAATGTGGCAACTACGAGCAGCTTTGGACCACAACCAGTCTGCGTGGAATGTTGCCTGGCGTGCTATCGGTCGAGGTGCTCAGCGAGGGCCAACATTCAGGCGCCGCAGGCGGCATCGTACCTTCGAGCTTTCGAATCCTGCGGGATCTGCTCGAGCGTGTGGAAAACGCGGCCAGCGGAGAACTGCATTCATCACTGTCCATCGACGTTCCCGACACCGCTCGCAGCCAGCTGCAGTCAGTTGCTCAAGTACTCGGATCTTCAGTGACAGATCGTTTCCCCTGGCTCGAAGGGGTGCACGCCGATAGTGAAGACAACGTTGAGTTGTTGATCAGCAACGCCTGGCGACCGAGCCTGGGCACGGTCGGATTCAGCGGCGCACCCGAAGTGGGAGATGCCGGAAACACGCTCAGACCCTCCAGCAGCGCCAAGCTGGTGTTCAGACTGCCCCCTACCCTGGATGCGCATCAAGCCGCAAATTCGATCAAGACAGAACTCGAACGGGATCCCCCCAATGGCGCAAGGGTCGCGTTTGAACTGGAGACACCGCAGACGGGATGGTGCGCACCGGATTTCGCGCCCTGGCTGGACAGGTCTCTGGACGCTGCCTCAAAGCGTTTCTTCGGAAAACCAGCCATGTATATGGGAATGGGTGGAACCATCCCCTTCATGAAAATGTTAGGCGACAATTTCCCCAATGTGCAGTTTGTCGTGACCGGCGTGCTCGGCCCAAAATCCAACGCCCACGGCCCAAATGAGTTTCTGGACATTCCAACGGGGAAACGAATTACTGCCTGCATGTCACAGGTGATTGCAGATCACGCACGCAAAACGTGAAACAGTCCGGCCTGAGGAAACGTCTACTGCAAAAGACGACTGTTCGAGCCGAAACTTTTTCGCAGAAAATCCATCTGGTCACCAAGGATTCGACCGCTGTTGATCAGCGCGAGGTACTCGGCAAATTTCGGTACGTATGGCAACGCCATCAACTCAACTCCGCATTCTTCGAGCACACGATTGCCTTTGTGGTGGTTGCACCGTTTGCAGGCGGCAACCACATTGTCCCAGCTGTCACCGCCACCGCGCGAGGTTGGCACGACGTGATCCCGAGTGAGCGCAAAGTCGCCAAAGGTTGCCCCACAGTACAGACACACATTCAGATCGCGGCGGAAGAGTGCTTCATTGGTGAGCGGCGGTACATCCTTGGACGGTGGCATGACGCGCCCATCGCAGGCAATGATGCTGTGAACATCGATGCTGGACTGAAAACTGTCGATGCGCGAGTGGCCACCACGAATGTGCAGCACCGGTTCGCCAAGCGTCCAGATCACGATCTCCCGGGCGTACAGGCAGACCGCTTGGCGCCAGTTAACCCAATCTACCGGTTGGCCAGCAAGGTTCAGGCGCAAAATGCGCGGGGCTCGGTCGTACTCTGTTAAGGTCGCAATCATGCTTCGCCTTAGTCATGCCTTTTTCGAGGCGCCGTCATAATGACCAATTGGTAGCCACGATTCAACGGTACTCACCGAGAAGTGCTGCTAAAACTCTGGCAACGGATCAGATCAATTTGTTCCCGGCGAGACGTTATTACTTGAAACAAGACGGTGAACGGCTGGTCAGCGGCACAGCTTTTTTGACAGGCAACCACGACGTGGGCAAAGTACGCGCCATGCTGCGCTTGCTCATCATCATTTTCATTGCCACCCTGCTCGGTTGCGGGCGGGGCGGTGCAGTCCAACGCGGTGTCCAACCGCCACAGGCCGAAGGCGAGTGGTTCTGCGAGATGGCGGAAAACACGGAAGACTGGGCCTGCGTGCAGGACCCCGAACTTGCCCGCTCACCGGTGCCCAGCCGCCTGCCACAGCCCAAATCTTCAGTTGTTCCGGTGGCCGTGGCGGCGACCGCTCCACTGGATAGCCCAGAGCCAGAACCAACATCAGCAGGGCGACAACCCCCTGAACCGCCACCACCACCTCATATGGAAAACGCCGTGGCGCCAATAACAGACGTGGCGGAAGAAACAGACGTGGTGGAAAAAACAGATGTGGTGGAGGAAACAGATGCGGCGCTACAAGCAGAACTGGCGTCAAACACAGAGACGGTGCCAGAAACAGAGCCTGCGCCAAAAACAGACAATTCAATTCTGAACATGCCTGCTGAATACTATGCCGTGCAACTCCTCGCCATGCGGAATCAGGAGCGGCTCGAGGCTTACGTCCTGGAGAACAACCTTACAGATTTGTCAGCGATCCGAATTGCCCGAGATGGTGAGCTTTACCACGTGTTGCTACTCGGCATTTTCGAGACCTGGGAACTGGCTAAGTCTGCCAGCCGCGAGGTTCCGCCGCCGCTGGATGAGCGCGAACCCTGGATACGCAAACTGGGCGACCTGCAGGAAGCCATGATTCGAGGTAACATCCTGGCCGGCGACTCCCTGCTCTAAGATTCGACGGCGAACGTTCTGACAACGACGCGGGTCTACTAATTACTCGTCCCCGCGGAATCGTCGAGGGAGGTTCGCGGATCAATCGCCCGGTAGCTCGGGCGAGCGCGCAGTCGATCCAGATAGGCGGCGCAGTTTGGGAAACTTTCGAGCCCCATGCCGTCGACCTGCAACACCATGGCGACGGCCATCATCGGAATGTCCGCCAGACTGAAGGCATCCAGCAGATAACCATCGCTGCCATCCAGCTCACGCTCGAGAAACGGGAGGGCCTGGTCACGAAGTCCGTCCCGACCCTTCTCCATGGAGTCTTCATCGCGCTGATCCGCGGGCGACCACCACGGCATCCATATCAGCGGCAGGTGTTGCATCAGGATGCCTTCGTCGCCGTAATTTTCCAACGCGCGAGCACGAGCTCGCACGAGCGGTTGGTCGGAAAGCAGCGGCGGCTCAGGATACCGGTCGTTGAGGTATTCATTGATCACGGTGGAGTCATACAACGTGGCTTCGCCATCGTCTATATAAGGTACCTTTCCAAGCGGATGTTTCGCCACGACGGCCGGAACTTTTTTCCAGACATCCCCCGGGCGCACCCGTTCGACCTGGTAGTCCAGACGTTTCTCTTCCAGCACGATCTTGGTTTTGCTGGCGTTCGTGGAGCGCAGAGTTCCGTACGCATACTCCCGCTCCATGGTATAGAGCACAATCATGTCGCATCCTCGTCCAGCGGAACGAACAGGCAGGTCCGCGATTCGTTGTTCACGCCGCGACTGATGTGGCCCTGACCGGTGAGATCTTCGGCAAGCAGAATGCTGCCCGGACCCATGCGCCGTACCGTACCGTCGCCGATCTCAATGTCCACATGACCCGTTAGATTTACCACAAACTGACGGCGCGGGGCATTGTGATAGTCATAGTGATAATCGCCACCAACCTCGCGGAATATGACACCCTTGCCGCGCCAGATCTCCGAGATTTGACCCGCGGCGCCGCCTCGATCCTCAAGCGCAAATTCCACATCTTCAAAATGCGATTGGCCGTCGTCCCCGGAATAGAGTCTTAGGTAGTTCATGAGCGAGCCTGAGCCCGGCCCACCGCGTCTCGGTCCATGCAGCGGCCGAACCACGCCGCCAGATCGGGCCAGTTCGAAAAATCTTCACCGACCATGCGGCTCCAGGACAGAACACACGCGACGTTCAAATCCGCAACCGTGAAGCGTCCACCCATCAGGTACTGCGTGCCATTCAGTTGGCCGTTGAGCACCCCGAATGCAGGCTGCAGCTCTTCGAGACAGGCAGCTGCCTTGGCCGGATCTTTCTCCACACCCATCATGCCTACGGTGTGGAACAGTGCCTGCAGCAAGGTCTTTTCCACCTCGGTCATGACCCAAAGGCTCCACTGCGTGGCGGTTGCATCCTCCTGAAGATCCTTCGGCCCGAGGTCGCCCCCATATTTCTTTGCCAGGTACAGATTCACCGCCATGGATTCCCAGACCACGAATCCATCGTCGTCCAGCGCCGGGATTCTGCCGTTGGGATTGATCTCCAGATAGTCATCGGTCTTGGCTTCATCCGCAAAACGCGTCGGCACGTGGACGAAGTCGACGCCAACCTCTTCGGCCATCCACAACGCGCGAAATGCCCGACTCCCGCTCTGTCCGTAAACGGTCAATCCCATCAATCCACCTCCAGCAAACCCACCACTGGGAATGTCCAGTAGAATGCCACCAACCATCTGGCACGGCTAGCGCATGAACGAGGTGTTGCAGGAAATCGTCGATATTCTGAATGTTGAACGAATCGAGACGAATCTGTATCGCGGTCAGAATCACAAGACCGAACACGTATTCGGCGGCCAGGTGCTCGCTCAGGCAATCGCCGCGGCCTATCGCACGGTGGATGTACCTCACAGCCTGCACTCCATCCACGCCTACTTCCTGCGCCCGGGAGACTGGAACGTACCCATTCTCTATGAGGTTGATCGTATCCGTGATGGGCGCAGCTTCACGACCAGACGCGTCGTTGCGATTCAACACGGCCGCGCCATCTTCAATATGGCTTCATCCTGGCAGAAACCCGAAATCGGGCTGACGCACGCCTTGCCGATGCCGGACGTGCCCCCGCCGGAGGCGCTGCGAAGCGATCGCGACGCATTTCGCGAAGCGGCAACCGAACAACCCGAGATCAAGCGATACGCGTTCCGCTTCGAGGCCATCGACGGCCGTCAGGTGGAACGCATCCCGATGAGCGACAAAGGCATTCACCCACCCTACAAACACACCTGGTTGAAAACCTCCGATCCGCTTCCCGATGACCCGGAAGTCCATCTGGCGATGCTGGCCTACATGTCAGATCTGGACTTCATGAGCACCTCGATGCTGCCTCACGGTCGCAACATGATTCGCGAGCATGTGCAGGGCGCAAGCCTGGATCACGCATTATGGTTTCACCGACCGTTCCGGGCCGATGAGTGGTTGCTGTTCGCAAAAGAATCCCCAAATGCCGCGGGTGCCCGAGGATTCGTGCGCGGCCAGTTTTTCAATCGCAACGCAGAACTGGTGGCGACCGCCGCGCAGGAGTGTCTCATTCGGCCAAGAGGTGAACTCGCGTCCGGGTGATGCTACAAGGCCTCGAGCAGTGCCTCTGCCTTGCTGACCTCAAACTGACCGGCGTCTTCGACAGCCAGATAGGTCACCGTGCCATCTTCTACGACCATGGCATAGCGCTGAGATCGGGTTCCCAGGCCAAATCCGCTACCGTCCATTTCCAGACCCAGGGATTTGGTGAAGTCGCCATTGCCATCACCAACCATGAGCAGCTCTTCAGCATTGCGATCCTGGCCCCAGCTGTTCATCACGAATGCATCGTTGACCGCGACGCAAACGATGCTGTCTACGCCCTTGGCCTTGATCGCGTCGGCGTTCACCACGTAGCCCGGCAGATGAGCCTCAGAACAGGTGGGCGTGAATGCGCCCGGAACAGCAAACAGCGCGACCTTCTTTCCGGCGAACAGATCATCGGTGGTGACGGGCGTTGGTCTGCCTTCTTTGATGATATGCATAGTGGCTTCAGGAAGTTTGTCACCTTGTTGAATCGACATGGTCTTTGAGTGTCCTTCGTTGTTATTCAAGGGAGGCTTGAGTGTGAGCAAAGTCACCGCCTTGGTCAATGCGACCCGGTCGACGCAACCTAGGCGACACGGTCTTGGCGACACGCGACCGAGGCTTACCGCCAGGCGAACTCCGGTTGCTCGTAGTGCGCCACTCGAGTCGCCTTCCCGAGCAGACACACCTCACGAAACTGATAGATCAACGCAGCGGTTGGGGCCGCAATATGATCGGTGCCGACAGGCATTCTGAGGACCGGGTGTTTGCTCGTATCCACCGCATCGAGGATCGGCGCATCCTCCCGCAGGAACTCGCTCAGCGGTATGCGATGAATCGATTCCACCTCGTCCGGATTGGCTGTGACTTCAATCCCCGGACCTCCCCACACCACGATTGGCGTCATCACGTATCCAGAACGGGTCACGAAATCATCCAGCCGGCCCAGAACCCGACCCGTGTCCAGCTGGAGGCCGACCTCTTCGTGCATCTCCCGCAATGCCGTCTGCACGGGCGTTTCACCCTGATCCAGACGGCCGCCCGGAAACGCCCATTGCCCGGGATGGTTGCGCAGTTTCGATGAGCGCCGGGTCAGAATCAGCGCCGCCGCAGACTGCCAGTCTTCGTATTCCGGAAGTCCGGGAAGGTCCGCACCGTGGCCCACATCGGTGACCGTAATCGCGACAGCCGCATGATGGGCGTCGTCCACCTCTGCAAGGTTCGGATCAAAGCCATCCAGATTGGCGCGAATGGTGTCAAGAAGCTGCGTGTCGCATTGCATGAGGGTAGTGTGGCTGAAATTCGCACGCCGGACCAATCTTGCCAGCAACCGCATCGACGACGCCCGAGCGGAACGCCTTAAGCGCAGCGTTGATCGCGGTGCTGCTGTGGTCAACGGTGGCCACCGGCTTCAAGCTCGGCCTGGCAGTTCTGGCGCCCGCGCAGCTGCTGCTGCTGGGAACCACGATCTCAGCCGCGGTATTTGTGATCGCCGCCAGTGTCACCTCCAGCTGGGAGATCAACCGCCGATCGCTGGCAGAGGCGGCCGTTTTCGGCCTGGTGAACCCCTGTCTGTACTATCTGGTGCTGTTCGAAGCCTACGATCGATTGCCCGCGCAGATCGCCCAACCGTTGAACTACACCTGGGCAATCACCCTGGCCGTGCTCGCGGTTCCAATCCTCAAGCAACCGCTGTCCCGAGGAGCGCTCGTGGGCATCGTGATCAGCTACGCCGGCGTGCTGGTGCTCCTGTCTCGGGGCAGCTTCGAACGCGTGCCTGACCTCAACTGGATCGGGGTTGCCCTCGCGTTAGCCAGTACCCTGGTGTGGGCCAGCTACTGGCTGATGAAT
>JAYGEV010000474.1:0-3611 GCA_046582225.1 Pseudomonadales bacterium | reverse complement strand
AGACTGAGGAAACGATCCTTTCCAACTGGACTGCAGAAGCGGTCATGATGTTTGGAACGAGCCGCCCGGCCGAATACGAACAAGACAGTCACGAACTGCGACTCACCTACGACAATGATGGAGCACTAACTCTCGTTGGCGGCGTTTACTATTGGGAATCTGAGTATGAGATTCGACTGCGCAGCTGGATCACGTTCGCTGTTCCCGACGTGGTTCTCGACATTCCACAAACGACCCGGCAATCGACCGAATCCAAAGCTGTCTTCTTTGAAGGGGATTACGCGCTCACCGATCAGTTGACGCTGACATTGGGCGGACGCTATACGGAAGATAAAAAAGTTTCTCGGCAGTTCGATAACCTGAACACAGGCCCGGATCATCCCCGCGAGACCTGGGACGAGTTTACGCCCAGAATCGGCGCTCGTTACGAGGTGAATGACAATGTCATGGTCTACGCCACTTACTCCAAAGGCTACCGCAGCGGTGGGTTCAACGGACGGGTAGATTCCCAGGATGCGGCTCGGCAAGCCTACGATCCCGAGACCGTCGACAACTACGAGCTGGGCTTTAAGTCTCAGTTGATGAATAACCGAATGCGTTTCAACGGCGCCGCTTTCTTGATGAAGTATGACGACAAGCAGGAAGAGCTGCAGTTGCCATCTGAAGGCGCTACCGGTCAAAAGACGGTGGTTGTGAATGCGGCCGACGCCACAATCAAGGGCATAGAGCTGGAGGTGCTGGCTTACATCGCAGCAGGCTTAAGTTTGCGTGCCAACATCGGTTACCTTGATACTGAGTACGACGAATTCAGTTACACCAATGTCGGTGGAGACCTCGTGGATCTCAGCGATTTGGACTTCCGCCGCTCACCAGACATCAACGGGACTCTGGATGCCACCTACGAATGGCCGATAGGTGGTGGTAACGCCTGGGTACGAGGATCGTATCATTTTCTCGGCGAGCACTTTGTTGATGTAAGCAACGCACCTGAACTCGCCAATGATGACCAGCATTTGATCGATCTTTCGATCAATTATGAAGTCAATGGTTATAAGTTCAGCGTATATGGTCGAAATCTCACCGACGAAGATGGTTACGCACATGGCTTCGATGTGTCGGGTTTGTGGGCGTACGCTATCCCGCGTGCACCGCGTACCTGGGGCCTCGAATTTAGTTACCAGTTTGGTGATCAGTAGTCACCAGACGTTAGTTCGGCTGTTGTGATCAAGGCACGCCTTACCGGTCCGGTAAGGCGTGCCAAACATTCGCTCTGTGCGTCAACCGTTACCGGGCCGCCACGCTGCCCGGATCAGCGGCCTGCGATGCGCGTGCATTTCGCCGAGCCAGAAAGCCAAACCCGTCTTCGACGATCATGTACAGCGCCGGAACAAGCAGCAACGTGATCACGGTGGCGAACAGCACGCCGAAGGCGAGAGAGATCGCAACCGGCACGACGAATCCGGTCGCTGTCTTTCGGGGAAGACGGCAAACGTTTTAGCTCAACGTTGAGGTAAAACGACGATGGCTGTACCGGGTGCGGTTGCCCCGTCGTTTTGGTTTTTGACGTCGATCTCGAGGTACACCAGTGCCTCACCATTCTCGACTTTCTTCTCGGTGACCTTGGCCGAAGTCGTGAGGACGTCGTGTTTGTGGTTGATTGCCCGAAATTGCATCGAAAGCTCACGCACCTCGGCCTCATCGCCAATCCAGGCGCGCAGGGCGTTCATCATATAAGACCAGCGCAGGTTGCCCATACCAAACGCCGCGCCCTGACCAGCTGCAGCACCCACTTCGTCGTCCATGTGCAGGTAGACGAACTCGTCGTTGACCGCGGCGTAGCGATTCCAATTCATGAAATCGGTTTCGCGCTCGAATGCGGGTACTTCGTCGCCAATATTCACGTCGTCGTAATACACGTTAAAAGCCATCGCTCAGTACCTCACTCCAATAGAAATACGACGCTTCACAAGTTCGTCGTTCTGGTTGTGCCATTCGGTTTCGGTATATTCGAAAATGGTGAGTCCGTGGCGCCCTTCTTTTTCTTCCCAGTGCGACAGGCGTGAACGAGTCGTGATGACATCACCGGGTCGCATTGGCGCAAAAAACGTATCTGTTTGCCCGCCATTCAGGATGTTCTCTCCTTTCTTCGGTTTTTGCCCGGGCACCGGTCCGGCCGAGCCGCGGCGTCCTGGGCGTTCCGGCGGCCAGGCGAACGGGTTGAATTCCTGCGGAGCGACAATGCCACCCCAGCGGGTGGTCGCCGCGTACTCAGCATCCCAAAACAGTTTGGGCGGCGTGTCTGGCCAGTAGACGGCGATTGCCCAGCGCCGAATGTCTGACTCTGACACCGGGTAGGACCGCGACTCGGCGGCCCATACGCCCTGGCGCTCGCGCATCGAACTGGTCACTAGCGTTTCGGCTTCTGCCATTGTTTTCCCCATATGCGTTCTACTGCTGACGATACTTAGACACTGAGCAGTTCGGTAACTGCACGATGCCCCTGTTCCACGGCCGCTTCGAACATAGCACGGGCGGCTGAATCTCAAGCGGTGATGCCATCTTCTGCCAGACGGCGCCGGGTCTCGGTATCGATGCCGATTTCCTGGAGGATATCTTCGGTGTGCTCACCCAGCGCCGGAGCGGCACTGCGCACTCGCGTAGGGGTACGCGAGAACTTGACCGCGGGTCCGATGATCGGGACTGTGGTGCCGTCTGGCAACACGGTTGGCTGCAACATGTCGCGCTCGATGACGTGAGGATCCTGGGCCGCCTCGGTAAAGGTCTGCACCGGTGCGATCGGCAATCCGCTGGCGCGCAGAACTGCCATGGCGTCGACCCGCGTGCGATCTCCCAACCAGGACCCGAGCATCAGGTTGCACACATCGCGGTTCGCGCTCCGGGCTTCTCTGGTTGCAAAGCTCGGGTGATCGGCGAGATCCGGCTCCCCGAGGATCGGTGCCAACGCCTGCCAGTGGGCATCCAGCAGGACCCCAACGTAGACCGCGCCGTCCAGGCAGTCGTATACATTGGCTGGCGTGGCAAACCCGAACTCGTTTCCCATTCGCGTGGGTTCGACACCGAGCGCGCCCAACGTAGGCAGACCGTTGGTCTGGAACAACATCGCGTCCAGCAATGCCACGTCGACATGCTGGCCTTCGCCGGTCTGGTCACGGTGCCGTAGTGCCGCCATCGCCCCCAGGGCGCCGTGCAAGCCCCCGAGATCGTCGGCAAGAAACGTCCCGGCTTTGGTGGGAGGTCCCTCGGGCGATCCGTTGATTGACAGAAAACCCGAAGCAGCCTGCGCGAGCGGGTCATATCCAGCGGCCTCATGGTTTGGTCCGAACTGACCCCAACCGGTGATGGAGACGTAGACGATGTTGGGTTTAACCGCGCGCACTTGCTCATAGCCCAGCCCATAGCGATGCATCGTCCCCACCTTGAAATTCTCCACGATCACATCGGCCCTGGCGGCGAGTTCGAGAAACACATCGCGCCCCTCTGCGCGCCTTATATCCAGAGTGAGGGCACGTTTGTTCCGGTTCACGGTGGCGTGGGCAAAGCTGATATCGGTGCCCGGCAGCATTGGGGACATGGTGCGACCGACGTCGCCA
>JAYGEV010000463.1:0-4408 GCA_046582225.1 Pseudomonadales bacterium | reverse complement strand
GCCAGATTCCCGCCTGACGATTGTGCACGTCGGCATCTGTCAGCACGCAATCTCCGCCCAATGCAGCGATGAGTTCGTCAACGATATCAGTCACTACGCACCCTATGAATGGCTCTCAATCGGCGGCCTGCCAGCTTACCTCAGAAGATTGATCCTGAATACGCGGTACTATTTGATCGCCCATGCGCACCAAATTCGACAAGGCCTACTACGATCGCTACTACCGCAATCCCCGCACGCGGGCAACCAACCCCGCAGCGGTTCGCCACCATGCCGCCTTCATCGCCGCTTATCTTACGCATCTCGATCTGCAGCCAATGCATGTTCTGGACATCGGCTGTGGCACCGGAACGCTGTTGCGCGCGCGCGCGCGGCAGTTCCCCAAGGCGAGCCTCACGGGGGTCGAGGTGAGCGACTACCTGTGCGGGAAATATGGCTGGAATCCAGGTTCGGCCGTGGATTTTCACACGCACAAACGTTTCGATCTGGTGGTATGCAACGACGTGCTCGGCTATCTGGATAACCGGGATTGCGCCAAGGCGCTGAATAACCTCGCCGACCTGAGCGCCTCGGCGCTTTTTCTGGGTGCGTTGACCTCCGAAGACATGATGCTGTGTGACGCGCAACGGACCGATCCACGGCAACAGGCGCGCCCGGTTTCCTGGTACCGACGTCGGCTGAAACGCGATCTGGTTAACGTCGGCGGCGGACTCTATCTGAAGAAGCCACTGAGTGTTACCGTGTGGACGCTGGATCGTCTGGACTGAATCACGACGCTCATTGATGAGGACGCAGCGATGGAGGAGTTGATCTGGCAACCGGCACGGGAGATCGTTCGCCGGGTCCGCGAGCGACAGATTTGCGCGGTGGACGTGATGAGTGCGTACTACGACCAGATTGAGCATCTCAATCCGAGGCTCAACGCCATCGTCAATCTGATCCCCCGCGACGACGCCATGGCGCTGGCGAAAAGCGCCGATCTGAAAACCCAACGTGGAGAGCCAACCGGAGCGCTGCACGGCCTTCCAATGGCGCCCAAAGACCTGCACGAGGTCAAGGGTTTTCCCACCACCTGGGGCTTCGCACCCTGGGCGAACCGCGTGGCCGAATCCGACGGCGAACTCGCTGCGCGCCAGCGGCGGGCAGGTGCGTTGTTCATCGGCAAGACCAATGTGCCTGAATTCGGGCTCGGCTCGCACACGTTCAACAGCGTCTTTGGCACCACACTGAATCCCTACGATCTCAACAAAACACCCGGAGGAAGCAGCGGCGGTGCAGCGGCGGGGCTGGCCACCGCAATGCTGCCCCTGGCTGACGGCAGCGATATGGGCGGCTCGCTGCGCAACCCGGCCAGCTTCTGCAACGTGGTTGGCTTTCGGCCCTCCATCGGCCGCGTCCCGGAACAGCGCAGTTTTGGCTGGTTCGGGCGCATCAGCACCGCTGGCCCGATGGCGCGTACGGTCGCCGATGCGGCACTGCTTTTGTCGGTGCAAGCAGGGCCGATGACCGGCGATCCACTTTCGCTCCCCGAACCGGGTCGCGCATTCGAACAACCGCCAGACATCGATCCCACGTCCCTGCGCCTGGCCTGGTCCACCGATCTCGATCTCGTACCGGTAGATACCGAGGTGGCCACACTGATCGAACGGGCGGCCTCGGTGTTCGAAGCGCTGGGAAGTCGAGCCGTGAACGCTCATCCAGACCTGACCGGCGCAATGGACGTTTTTCAGACGCAACGGGCGGCATCTCTGGCAGTGAAAGGGCGCGCGTTGGACGGGTCGCTGCCAAACTGGCGCGACCATGCCAAGGACACCGCCGTGTGGAACATCGAGCAGGGGTTTGCGTTGAGCGCAGAGGAAATTTTGCGCTCGGAGATAGCTCGGAACGCCATCTACCAACGGGTGGCCGCATTCTTCGAAGACTACGACGCGCTGTTGCTCCCCGCCGCCCAGGTTCCGCCGTTCGACAAAGACCTGGACTGGGTCCATGAGATTAATGGCCAATCCATGCACACCTACATCGACTGGATGACCATCTGCTGCGCAATCTCCATCACCGGGTTGCCCGCGATTTCGGTGCCCTGTGGTTTCACTGCCGAGGGTTTGCCGGTGGGCTTACAGATCGTGGGCCGACCGCGGGGCGATCTGAACCTGCTCGGAATTGCGCATGCGTTTGAACAGGCCACTTTGCACCATACCCAACGGCCGTCTTGCTGATGGAATTAACAACCCAAGCCCTGGCCGAGTTGCTCGATCAACCCGTTGCGAGCTTCGCCAAAGAAGAGTTGGGGTTATTCAGCTCCAAAGTTTCTCGGCTTACGGTTACCCTGAAAGACACCAGCAGTTCAACCCGTTTTGTCTGCAAGGAACCCCAACCCGAGCGAGGCAACAGGGTCGGCGAATCGTTCGCGACCGAAGCTCGTTTTTACGCCGAGGTCGCGCCCTTACTACAAATTCGCCTGCCTCATTGCCACGCAACCGAGAACGACTTCATCATGCTCGAGGAGGTTGGTTACCAGCCGTTCAGCTGGAAGAACGGCGCAACTGAGCGACACTCGCAGTGCGCAATGGTGGCGCTTCGTGCTCTGCATCAAACCGACCTACCCGCTCAACTCACCTGGATTCCCGCATTTTCGGATTCGAACTTCCGCGCCAACCTCGCAGCCAGGTTCATCGAAAGCTGGGAGATGAACCACGATGCGCTTTGCCAGTGGTGCCCGGAGTTCGAAGCCACGGGCAAACATTTGAAACTCAGGATTGGGGACTGCTATGCAGGCCTTGCAAGCCCGGCAGCGCTCTCCTCCACGGCGATGCGCATCTCGAAAACATCCCTCTAACAACCATCGCTGAGGATCCGGCGGATGATCGCGTGGTGTTCTTCGACTGGCAGGGTCCCCGGCGTGGCCACCCGCTTTTCGATGTCGCCTACTTTAACGTGATGAGCTTTCCGGCAGAGGTCCGGCGCGCGCGGGAAGCGATGCTTGTGAAAAGCTATCTAGGGCACGAACCGGATGCCGACGAGCGAGCGGCCTATCGCTATGGGATCGCAGTGCGCGCCAGCGCAGTCGTGGAAATGACGGCAGGCTGGTCACGCCGCCAGCTGGACAATCCCGGGTTCGGTTGGGTTGCAGACCGATGCTTCACGGCCGCGCAGGACCATCAGGTCATGGCGCTGCTCGACTGATCGGTCAGCGAAACAGTTAAGAACCAGCGATGCCTAAGAAGTTAGGATTGAAGAGCTCAATTTCTTCTTCGACCGGCAACCATTGCAGCACCTGGCTGACCGGAAACGAACTCAGAGAAGCTTTCCCCACCTGCTCTTTAACGTTTGCCTCGACCAACGCAGTGTCGTCGGTCCAGCCAACATCTTGAATCGTGTAAACATCGTCGCCTACCGAAAAGTCCTGCCCTATTAAGGTTTGATAATCCGTTTTCATAAGTGTGATTCGAAACTCAAGCTGTGTTTGCTATCCCCGCACTACCACCCAAGTCTATCTATCGAGCACCGGATTGTTGTAAAAATCCTATACGAGATGTAAAGCGGATATGCGTTATGTCACAGTCTCTGAGCGTCATGGTGATCGGCGCGCACCCCGACGATGCGGAATTCCACGCCGGCGGTTTGCTGGTGAAGCTGGCACGGGCACACGCACGGATCGGTATTCTTTCGCTCACTGACGGCTCTGCCGGGCATGTGAGTATGGATCGCGAGTCGCTGGCCACTCGACGACGACAGGAGGCGTTGGCCTCCGCCGCGCTGCTTGAAGCAACCTGCTGGATCTGGAATGAAGCGGACGGCGAGCTTGAAGCCACCCTCGCACTGCGCAAACGGCTGATCACGGCCATTCGAAATTTCGCCCCGGACATCCTCATTACCCATCGGGTCGGCGACTACCACCCCGACCACCGGGCCACTGCCCAGCTCGTACAGGATGCGAGCTATCTGCTTCGCGTTCCGAACGTGGAACCGGCGGTGGCACCAATTCCGGCAGATCCGATCATCCTGAGCATGTGCGACTTCTTTGAACGGCCGGCACCCTTCCGCGCGGACGTCGTTGTGCCCATTGACGACATCGTCGACGAAGTGATCGAACTGCTTGCCTGCCACGAATCACAGGTATTCGAGTGGCTACCCCACATGATGGGTCTCACCGTCGACAAACAGCGGACAAGCTGGCTGAAGGAGTTTTACGGCAGGTACAGCGAAGCGGTAGCCAGCAGATACGCCGAGCGAGGCGTTCGCTATGCCGAGGCATATGAGCTTTCCGAGTACGGCCGGCAGATTCAACCGGACAAGCTCTCGAAGCTGTTGTCGGCTGGTGCCTGACGAACGCGACCTGCTACCTTTACAGGAATGTCGCAACCATTCAAAACCGCGCGCTGTATTCTCTACCGCGATGGCAACTACC
>JAYGEV010000604.1:0-2243 GCA_046582225.1 Pseudomonadales bacterium | reverse complement strand
AGCCGGCCGGCCAGGGCTTCCTCGGCTGGAAACACCCGCCCGCTGTAACACCATTCCAGAGCCTGACTGATACCCACGATTCGTGGAAGAAAATAGCTGGAACAGGCTTCGGGGACGATTCCGCGACGGGAGAAAACGAAGCCAAATTTCGCTACGTCGGCTGCCAGCCGGATGTCCATCGCCAGCGTCATTGTGACCCCGACGCCAACCGCCGCACCATTCACCGCAGCAATGATTGGCTTTTTCAACTCGTGGATTCGCAACGTAAGCACGCCACCGCCGTCGGGATTCAAGCCGCTGGCGCGGTCTTCCCGGCCATCTGCGTCGAATGTGCCGCCGCCGGAGGCGAGATCTGCACCGGCGCAGAACGCGCGCCCGGCACCGGTCACGATAATTACGCTGATATCGTCGTCTGCGTCTGCGCGGTCGAACGCATCGACCATCTCCGCGAGCATCTCACGATTGAAAGCATTGAGACGCTCAGGTCGATTCAGCGTAAGCGTGAGAATGCCGTCTTCGACATCGTAGAGGATGGTGTTGTAGGTCATGCGGTCGGTTTCCGTGGCGCTTGGAATAACAGGACCGACAATGTTGCATAGATTGCGGTTGTTTTTCCATTCAAGCCGCAGGAACTCGCGTTGTAGAATGGACGGTATGACTGAATCAGCGCCATTTAACCCGCTGCAGAGCGCCTCGCCGCTGATTGTCTACATCGACTTCAAGAGTCCTTATGCGTACATCGCCAAGGACCCGACCTATGAGCTGGCGCGCGATCTGGGCATAGCCATCGACTGGCGTCCATTGACCCTCGACATACCAAGCTATCTAGGCTCGGCGAAACTCGATGACACGGGTAAGGTTGTCGAGAGCAAACGCACGCCTGCGCAGTGGCACGGGGTCCGTTACGCCTACCGCGACGCTCGCCGTTACGCCAGTCTGCGCGGCTTAACCCTGCGCGGTACCACCAAGATCTGGGATTCGTCGCTGGCCGCCATCGCAATGCTGTGGGCCAAACCCCAGGGCGCAGATGTACTGCACGCGTATACGAGCCTGGTGTATGACCGCTTCTGGAAGCGCGAGCTGGATATTGAAGATCCACAGGTGCTCGAGCGAATACTTGCCGAGGCCGGCGCTGAAGTTTCCGGGTTCGAGGATTATCTGCAGGGTCCGGGCCGCGAACTTCATGACCACATGCAGGACGAAATTTTTGCGGCCGGCATCTACGGCGTTCCGACCTACGTTGTCACCCGCGAAGTCGGCGCCGGCGATTTCTTCTTTGGACGCGAACACCTGCCCATGGTGCGCTGGCTGTTGACGGGCAGCGTCGGTGCGGCGCCTGATATTGCATATCGCCATTTCGGCGACATTGCGACATGAGCGAAGCAGACGCCCACGTATTTTCTGCGCAGCTCACGGTGTGCGTTGATTTTAAGAACCCTCACGCCTACCTGGCCAAAGATCTGGTGTATGCCCTGGAAGACAAGCTTGAAGTGCAGGCCGACTGGTTGCCTTTCCTGATGCCAGCGCTAAAGCGGCCGACGCAACCCCAGGCCGAAGATGATCGCGGTACCCGTCATCGCCAGCACCGAGCCCGATATGTGGAGCAGGATATCCAGCGCTATGCCCGTGTGCGCGGTCTTGTCGTAAAAGATATCTATCGACCGGTGGATTCAACCGTGGCGGCAACAGCGCTGCTGTGGGTGCGCGGTGAGAAAATCTCAGTACGCCGCAAAGTGATCGACGGTCTGTTCGCCGGGCATTGGGGCGGCGGTGCGGACATCGCAGAGGTGTCGGCTGTGACGGCGATACTGGAGGAAAGTGGCGTAAACATCGAAGGCTGGGAGCTGTATCGGGCTGGCGAGGCCCAGGTTGCGTTGCCCCGAATGCTGGCCGGGCTGAGTGCCGCGGGAATTTTCAACGTCCCGGCGCTGGTGGTGGGAGAAGGGCAGTTGGCGCAGGAGACGTTCTACGGTCGCGCGCACTTACCTATGGTGCGGTGGTTGCTGGAGGGTCGAAACGGTCCAGCGCCAATTTGAGCCCTCTTTAGGCTCGCTGATCATGGTTGAGTGCCGACTACCAGCCACAGCGGATCCGCATTGGCCGGAGATTCATCGATGAATCGGACATCGCGGTATCCAGCAAGCTCCAGATAGGTCTGTACCAGGCGAACCCGGTCTGAGGGCGACAGACGATGAAACGCCTGGATCGCCTTGGTCGGAAACAGGCGATGTGACATGGCGATG
>JAYGEV010000277.1:0-4230 GCA_046582225.1 Pseudomonadales bacterium | reverse complement strand
CGATGATGTCCGGCGCGCGCAAGCCGGAGAACGATTGGGACGAACGTGTCGTGTCGGATCCGGGCATTACCAGCCGAGCGTTGCTACGCAATTTCGACACCGAAAAACCCGTGATTGCAGCGATCAACGGACACGCCATCGCGGGTGGCATGGAAATCGTTCAGGGTACCGACATTCGGGTGTCGGTACCCGCAGCAAAATTCGGCGTCCAGGAAGTAAAATGGGCGATATTTCCAGCCGGCGGCTCAACCGTTCGGCTGCCGGTGCAAATTCCGTATGCAAAAGCCATGGAACTGCTGTTGACCGGAGATCTCATCTCTGCCGAAGAAGCCCTCAACATCGGCTTCCTCAACTACGTGACCGATGATGTGTTGGGCAAAGCGATGGAAATCGCCGGCAAGATCGCGGCAAACGGCCCCATCGCGGTCAAAGCCATTCGTCGCTCCGTGAAGGAGTGCCTTGGCAAACCGGAGAAGGACGCATTGCGGATCGAAAACGACGTATCTGCCCCGGTATTCCAGACCGAAGATGCCCGGGAAGGGCCCAGGGCTTTCATGGAGAAGCGTCAGCCGGTCTACAAGGGCCAGTAGCCGGAACCTGGCCCCGCTCAACTCGGACGAGGCGACGGCGTTTATTCAGCCTCGTCCATTTCGGCAAGCCGTGCATGCAGTCGAGTCATCCATCCGCGCATGAGTGCAACGCCTCTGCCATCACCCAGCTCGAGCTGATCCACGCTCGAAAGTGTGAGCAGCACGATCAGCAACGCGCGCCGATAGCCACGGATCAATTCCTCAAAGCCATAGTTAGTCACGCCAGCGCGGTGCAACGCCTCGTGATAGGACTTCAGCAGTCCGATGACAACCTCGCGGCCGGAATTCTCATCAAGCGCACCAGACAGAAAATAGGCGATGTCGTAGACTCCCGGACCGCGTCGGACGAGCTGCCAGTCAAACACCACAACTTCGGTGCCCTGGAAAAAAAGGTTGTCCAGGCGTAGATCGCAATGCAGCAGCGTCGTCGGCGCCGTCACCAGCTCGGCGAGGATGGCGGCCCCTTCCGCCGGCAGGCGGTTGAGATAAGGCGCCAGTTTGGCTTCCAGCTCCGCGCCGAAGTAGTCGGCAAACCCCGATCGCGATCCGATGAACAAACCCTCGCGCAACCGCGAATCGATATCCAGTGGCAGCAACCAGAATTTCTCGGAAAGATCCCGGTCCCAATATTCCGCCTGGGCTCTTGCGATCGCACGAACCACCTGCTCGCAGCGATCAATGCTGGCGCCGGCGACCTGATCTCCCATCGTCCCGTCGTCGAGATCTTCGAGAAGCAGTACGTAACGGCGTTTCTTGTTTCCGGCGAGCCATCGCGCCAGCGAGGTCATCGGTCGGCTCAGAAAACGTGGAATCTTATTTGCGACGCGAAGTATTGCTTCCTGTTTTTCCGAAGCCTTATCACGGTCGAAATCCCCGTAATACATTCGCGGTGTATTCAGTGGCAGGCCGTCGGCCATTTCCATGTAAAAACAATTCTCCCGTTCGTAGGCACCCAGCAGTTCACCCACAGCCCGGTTTTCCAGCTTCGGTAACTTCGCGACCAACGAGGCCGGGAGCCCTTCGGGTCGATCGTAGCTGAGGCTCAAACGCAGCAGGTCACCCAGAAAGCCTACTCCCTCACCCAGAACTTCGGCACGGGTGGCGACTACGCGTTGAGTGTCGAGGATGCCACCCTGGCGAAGCGCCTGGGTAAGCCAGTCCGGGGTCAGGGCATCGGGAGTTTCGGGTATCTGGAAAGGCTCCGCTGCCGTCACTGATCTACCAGCTCCTTGAGTTCGGCGAGGGCGCTGATAACGCAGTCGGGTTCCACGGTCTGTTTGCCCGCCTGCAACGGCGGCTGCACGCCGTCTTCACGAATCAGTACGGTTCGCATACCGGCCTCGAACGCGCCCTGCACATCGTGCTCCGGCGAGTCGCCTACGAACAGAACCGACTCCCGTTCCAGGCCACTCTTTTCCAGACACACCTCAAAAAATTTCCGGTGCGGCTTGCAGGAACCGGCTGCCTCCGAACTCGTCCAATGATGCAGGTAGTCGTGCAGGCTTTCGCGCGCAACCAGCGGATCGAGCATCTCGTCGTCGATGTTTGACGCGATGGACAGATACAACCCCAGTTCCTTCAGGTGACCAAGGGTGTCAAGACAATCCGCCCTGAGTTCAAGGTTATCGACCACCAGGTCATGCTGTTGATTACGAAACCAGGCATAGGTTTCCTCATCGAATTCAACCTGCATGTGTTCCACGAACAGCTTGAACGTATCCCTGAACAAATCGCTGTGCAGGAAAAACTTCTTCTGCGCATATTGTCGGCCAATTTCCCGGCTCGCGGTGCCGTACGCCTTGCCGATGACCTTTGGTTCGGAGTCAATGCCCATGCGCCGCAAAGCCTCCATCAGAACCGGGCCCGTGGCACGGCCCACGTTCTGGTAGCTGAACAGGGTTCCACCGAGGTCGAAGAAAACGCCCTTGATTGATGAACCATCAAAAGATCTGACGGACGAATTTTTGGATTGACTCACTGACATGGCTTGTTACCGGAATGATCCTGATGGTCGATTCAGCAGTTGGGGGTAACGCCGCTTGCCGGGGTATCCGGCCAGTGCGCGGCGCGCAGTTCCGCCTTGAGAATTTTTCCGACGCCGCTCTTGGGCAGTTCAGTGTCCCATACATCGATCGACTTAGGGCACTCGTAACCCGCAAGGTGTTCCCGGCAATGTTCGACCAGCCGATCGGTATCCAGCACAGCGCCTTCCTGCATAACCACAATAGCGTGCACCGCCTCGCCCCACTGCTCGCTCGGAATTCCAATCACCGCGCACTCGTGAACACCCGCGTACTGATAGATCACATTCTCCACCGCCGCGGAGTAAACGTTTTCGCCGCCCGTGATGATCATGTCTTTGATCCGGTCGACGAGAAACAGGAACCCATCATCATCCAGATAGCCCGCGTCCCCAGTGTGCATCCAGCCGCCCCGAAGCACCTCACGGGTGAGTTCCGGTTGACGCCAGTAGCCCTGCATCACCATTGGGCCTCGCACGCAGATTTCGCCAACCTCGCCGGATTCGACGTGTACATCCTCTGCATCCATGATCACAACGTCGGCATTAAAAACGGCACGCCCGGCGGACCGAACCTTGCCCGCGTTCGGTCCTTCAAAGGTGTGATACTCCGGCTCGAGCATGGTGGCAACCAGCGGCATCAGGTCTTCTTGAGTAAGCTGGCTGTTGAACTTCTTGCCGCAGTCGTCGAGCACCTCGGTATAACGCAAAATATCTTCATCGAGGCTGCTGAGATCCCCAATGACTGTTTCCACCGCCTCCCGCACAGCACCTTGAATGCCGTCAACCTCGGTGCGAATCTCATCCAGATAATATTTTTCGTAGATCGCCCGACACACGTCGGGGAGAAGCTGTCGCCGCGCTGCAAACGTTCCTGAATCTCCTGGCGCAACTCATGATTATGGCTTGAGACGTAGTCGTACCAAACGGCATACTTCTGCGGGATCGTCGGAATGCGTTGCTGACTCATGAGCGACAACACCTGCTTGAGCATGGTTATCGACTCACCCAATCCCCCTTCGAACAGTGACGACATAGCCCGTAATTCTTCTGAAGGTCCTTTATTAAATCTAGACGATTTACGCAGAACCTCCAGCCCGAACCACGCGCTGTGCGACCAGTTCGTCGACGTCCAAATCGAGTTCAGCCAGCAGTTCCGCGGTATGTTCGCCGAGCACCGGCGCGTGGCGATTGATCGCCGCGGGCGTTTTGTCGAACCGGGCTGCCGGACGAGGCTGACGAATACGACCCGCCACCGGATGGTCGTATTCGCTCACCATTTCATTGAGCCGGACCTGCTCGTGCTCGAACACCTCATGGCGCTCGAGTACCGGCGCGCATGGCACCCCGTGAGCGTCGAGTCGCGACAACCATTCTGCGCTGCTGCGAGTGAGAAGCACTTCCGCGGTCAGCTCAAGACGCTCGGCAACATTGAGGATTCGACCGTTCGGCGTGTTAAATCGTTCGTCCTGAATCCACTCTTCCCGCTCCAGCGCGAGGCACATACCTTCCCACTCGGCGTCGGACACGGCTCCTGCGGTAATGTAGCCGTCAGTGGTCTGAAAAATCAGATCCTGCGCAACTTGGGCGCGGGCGGCCTTGACTTCTTTGCCGATGAAC
>JAYGEV010000205.1:0-4032 GCA_046582225.1 Pseudomonadales bacterium | reverse complement strand
GATCAGTGTTTTCACCGATGTGGATTGTGGCTTTTGTCAGAAGCTGCACCTCGAAGTTCCCACGCTCAACACCATGGGAATCGAAGTCCGTTATCTGGCCTTCCCCCGGGCCGGGATCGGTTCCAGGTCCTACGACAGGATTGTTTCCGCCTGGTGCGCGGATGATCCGAATCGAGCCATCACCCGCCTGAAGGCCGGAGAATCGATCCCCGCTGCCACCTGTGAGAATCCGGTGGCCGCGCAGTTTGATCTGGCACGCCGGATTGGCGTGACAGGCACTCCTTCGATCGTTCTGGAAGATGGCAGGTTGCTGGCCGGCTACCTGCCAGCGGATCAGCTGGCCAAAACGGTTGGGTTCGGTGATGGAGCCGCATCCGACTAATTCTGCGTTGTTCGTTTGAGCGCCAGCGCTCCGGCCATTAGACTTGGAGGGTCATTCTCAACAGATCCTGGTGGTTGCGATTGGAGTCGCTCAAAGTTGGTATCTGCGGTCTGGGCACCGTCGCTCAGGGCGTACTCAAGGTCCTGATTAGAAATCGTGAACGCATTACCCGGCACGCAGGTCGAGAAATCCGCGTGGTGGCGGTGGCAAGTCGGCGCGCGAAGTCGGAAGTCGACCTGGGCGATGCGGTGTTTTCAACCGATGTACGGCAGCTTGCAGCCAGTAACGATATCGACGTGCTCGTCGAACTCATTGGCGGCGAGGACACGGCGCTTGAGCTTGTCGAAACAGCACTCGCCAACGGGACCTCGGTAGTCACCGGCAACAAGGCGATCATCGCGCTGCATGGAAACGAGCTGTTACCTCTCGCAGCCGCTCACCAGGCCCATCTCGGCTTCGAAGCAGCCGTTGCCGGAAGCATTCCAATCATTGCCAATCTCACGCACTCATTGGTTGCCGAGGAGCACCAGTGGCTTGCCGGTATCATCAACGGCACTTGCAACTTTATCCTCACTGCCATGTCCGAGCGTGGCGAATCGTTTGCCGATGCGCTGGCCGAGGCCCAACAGTTGGGTTACGCGGAGGCCGATCCGAGCTTTGACGTGGAAGGTATCGATGCCGCGCACAAGCTTACGATTCTGACCGCGCTGGGTTTCGATACGGGCTTTAACTATAGTGACATATACACCGAGGGAATTTCCAGGCTGACGGTTGAGGACATTGAGTATTCCAGCCAGCTTGGATATCGAATCAAACATCTTGGCCTGGCCCGGCGCCTGGCCGACGGCATAGAGGCGCGCGTGCACCCGGTGCTCGTTCCGAAAAATCACCTGTTGGCCAGCATCGACGACGCGACGAATGCGGTGCTGGTGCGCAGCCAGTCGGCAGGTGACACACTGTACAGCGGCGCCGGCGCGGGGCAGCTGCCAACCGCATCCGCAGTGATCGCTGACCTGGTGGATGTGGCCAGAGGTACCGCGAGACTGCCAGTCCCGAGTTCTAATGCCGTCACATCGATTCTGCCCATCGAGGCGATCACCAGCGCTTACTATCTGCGTATACCGTCCCTGGATAAGCCTGGCGTCTTTGCCCGGGTTGCGACCATTCTCAGCGAACACGATATCAGCATAGAAGCAGCGATCCAGCGCGAGCAAGCGCGGGTAGAGCCGGGAACCTCTGGCATGACGGGCGTCGGTGACAGCTGGGTTCCGATTGTAATTCTCACCCACGCGATTCGAGAATCGGTGATGAACGACGCATTGGAAACCGTTCAGGCGTTGCCCGATGTCGTTGGCGACATCATGCGCATCCGGGTTGAGCATTTCGCTGCGGCGTCCGCCTGAACTTGCTCAATGACGTTGATACGAAACGAAATTAAGATTGTCACGCGGCCAGCGCCGAGCGCGTCGTCGTTGGATGATTTGCCCGCGGTGCTGCGGCGCGTTTATGCGGGGCGTGGCGTTGGCGATTCTGTCGAGCTGGACCGATCGCTACGCCAGCTGATCGCGCCTGGCGCGCTCTCCAACATCGAAACAGCCGCAGCGCGCCTGGCGCAGGCAGTGATGGAATCAGAGTCGATACTGATCGTCGGCGATTTCGATGCGGACGGTGCAACCTCGGTAGCACTGGCAATTACGTTACTGGCCGCGATGGGTGCCGAGCAGGTCGACTTCGTGGTACCGAACCGTTTTGAGTTCGGATACGGTCTGTCACCTGAGATTGTTGAGCTCGCCGCCCGTTTACACCCGTCGGTTCTGGTTACGGTGGACAACGGAGTGTCGAGCTGCGAAGGGGTAGCCAGGGCGAACGCTCTGGGAATGGATGTCATTGTCACAGATCATCACCTCCCGGGCCGCGAACTTCCCGATGCTTTTGCGATCGTCAATCCCAACCTGGCCGATTGCGAATTCCCCAGTAAGTCACTCGCTGGGGTGGGGGTCATCTACTATCTGCTCAGCGTCACCCGCGCACGATTGCGCAACCTGGGCTGGTTCGATTCCCGCCCCGAACCGAATATGGCGGACTGGCTGGACCTGGTGGCGCTGGGAACGGTGGCCGACGTGGTCCCGTTGGACCGCAATAACCGCATTCTTGTCTATCAGGGGCTCAAGCGAATCAGGGCGGGTCGCGGTCGGCCCGGGATTCAGGCGTTGTGCGAGATCTCAGGCCGAAACCTGAGCAAGCTGTCCGCCAGCGACATGGGATTTGCGCTGGGACCGCGGTTGAATGCTGCTGGAAGACTGGATGACATGACTATTGGCATCCGCTGCCTGATTGCCGACGACCTGGCCACCGCTCGAGGTCTTGCCGCTGAGCTGGATGAGTTGAACAGCGCCCGTCGTCGGATAGAGCAGGACATGGTCGCCGATGCCAATCTGATTGTCGCTAACCATACCGATGAGGTTCGGGATCGATTTGGGGTCTGCGTATACGATCCAAACTGGCACCAGGGCATTGTCGGCATCGTTGCCGGGCGGCTTAGAGAAAAGATTCACCGCCCGGTGGTTGCATTTGCCGAAGCGGGCGACCTGGCTCCTGATGAACTCAAGGGCTCGGCACGATCACTGGCCGAACTGCACATTCGGGATGTCTTCGATGCCATCGCGGCCCGCTATCCCGGCATGCTCCAGAAGTTCGGTGGTCACGCCATGGCGGCGGGCCTGAGCATCAAGCGCGTTCACTACGAGCGATTTGCCAGGGCGTTTGACGAGCAGGTCCGCGAGGTGCTCCCGCCAGTCGCGTTGCAACCGACCATTACCACCGACGGGGCTTTGGAGGATGGCGAGTTCAATCTCGAAGTCGCGCGCCTGCTCAGCGACGCAGGTCCGTGGGGACAGGGTTTCCCGGAACCTCAGTTTTACGGGGAGTTTCATGTGGTGAGCCAGCGAGTCGTCGGCGAGCATCATCTCAAGCTGGTCCTCAAACGTGGCGATCGGCTGCTCGACGCCATCGCATTTCGCCAGGCGCCACTTGTTGATGCCAGCCTCATTGGGGCGGTATACCGGCTTAGCGAAAATGACTACCGTGAGCGCTCGACATTGCAGTTGGTGGTGGAGCATATCGCGGCATTGGCATAAACTTGCGCGCTTTTCCGCAAGTGGCGAATCGACAAGCGGGCTTCGTACGCGGATATCAGGACAGGTGAGATGGCCGAAATAACCTCTGTGCGCGAGCGCATCAAACAGCTGAGTGAGCGTGAAGTCGCGTTGAGGGGGTATCTTTGACCTTGCCGGCAAAGAACATCGCCTTGAAGAGGTAGAACTGACCCTGGCAGACCCCGATGTCTGGAACGATCCGGACAACGCTCAATCGCTCAACAAAGAACGCTCGACGCTCCAGCAGATCGTCAATGTGCTCGCAACATTAGAAGGCAGCCTCAGCGACATTAGTGAGCTGGCGGAGCTGGCCGCGGCCGAAAGCGACCAGGCCACCCTGACCGATCTGGATCAGGATCTCGACGGATTGCAACAGCGTCTGGAGGGCCTCGAATTCCGGCGTATGTTTCAAGGCGAAATGGACGCTGCGAACGCTTTCATGGAAATTCAACCGGGTTCTGGCGGTATCGAAGCTCAGGACTGGGCCGAGATGCT
>JAYGEV010000197.1:0-2973 GCA_046582225.1 Pseudomonadales bacterium | reverse complement strand
TGATCGCCTTGGCGGGCCTCTACCCCCCGCCGATTTCATCCTC
The DNA here is from genome assembly GCA_046582225.1 of Pseudomonadales bacterium. Taxonomy (GTDB): domain Bacteria; phylum Pseudomonadota; class Gammaproteobacteria; order Pseudomonadales; family Azotimanducaceae; genus JAYGEV01. Next base: position 2,930 of record JAYGEV010000197.1, on the reverse strand, counting down.
CCATGCAGCTGATCTCGCCATCGTCTTCGATGATGTCGGCTACAGCCTGAAACGCTCAGATCGCATCATCGCTCTACCCGGACCGTTGACGCTCGCGGTGTTGCCTTTCGCGCCGAACGCCGCCGAGGCAGCCAGGCGTGCCGTGAGTGCCGTGAGTGCCGGCAAGGAAGTCATTCTCCATCAACCGATGGAACCCAGCCCGGGCCGCCATCGCCACGAGGTTGATGGCACATTGACACTGGATACGTCGCCGAAACGATTCGGCACCCTGCTCGCAAAATCCTTCAAAGCCGTGCCCAACGCGATTGGCGTGAACAACCACACCGGAAGTCTCCTCACCCAGCACACCCAGCCCATGAATCTGCTGATGGAACAGATCAACGCCCGCGGACTGTTTTTCCTCGACAGCCGTACCACGCACAAAACGGTTGCGCTATCGGTCGCGCAGAAATGGCGGGGGCCGTCGACTCAGCGGGATGTGTTTTTGGATCACGTGATCAGCCGTCACGCCGTGGACCACCAATTTTAACGCGCAATTGCGATCGCCAGGGATAAGGGCCACGCCGTGATCATCGCTCACCCCTATCGAGTGAGCCTGGACTATCTCGAAGAAGAGTTGCGAGATCTACTCGCCGATCTGCGCCTGATCGGCGTCAGTGAACTGGTCAGGCCGCGCCGCTCAATAGATCTTGCCCAACGCGGAAATCCAGAGTCCCCGCGTATATCGCTCGGCCAGTAATCGCCCCCATGAGTTGCCCCGCACTGCCAGCGAAAGCTTCTTTGAGTGCAATCAGATCCTGCAAGCTCGACACCCCGCCGGAGGCGATCACCGGCACGTCGGTTGCCTCGGCCAGCGTTAGCGTCGATCGCACATTCAATCCCTGCAACATGCCATCTCGTTCGATGTCCGTGTAAACAATTCCTGCGATCGGCAATTGGCCCGCCCATTGGGCAAATTCAACTGCATCGGTATCCACGGTTCGATCCCAGCCTTCAGTGGCCAGCCGTCCTTCGCGAGCATCCAGACCGAGAATCACCTGCCCCGGATACCTGGCCGCAGCCTGTTCGAGAAACTCAGGCTCGCGCACGGCTCGAGTACCCAGTATCACCTGAGCCACACCGGCGTCGAGGTATTGCGCGATGGTGTCCAGGTCGCGAATACCACCCCCGATCTGCACCGGTATCTGCTCGATCCGCGCCGCGATTTCGCCGATCACGGCCTTGTTGCGCGGCTCTCCCGCAAATGCACCGTCAAGATCGACGATATGCAGGCGTTGACAACCAAGCTCGACCCAATGCACCGCCATCGCAACGGGATCATCGGAAAACACCGTGGTTTCGGCCATGCGTCCCTGCTTGAGACGAACGCACTGACCATCCTTCAGATCGATGGCCGGAATCAGCAGCATCTACAGACTGCCTTTGGTCGATGGGACCTGATCGGCCATCCGCAGATCGGCGGCGACCGCCATGCGCAGCGCGCGGCCGAAGGCTTTGAACAACGTCTCGGCCTGATGGTGCGCGTTCGCCCCGCGCAGATTGTCCAGGTGCAACGTGACCTGAGCGTGGTTGACGAATCCCTGAAAAAACTCGCGCAACAGATCCACGTCAAAATCACCAATTCTCGGTCGGACATAATCGACCAGATAGGTGAGGCCGGGCCGGCCCGAAAAATCCACCACCGCCCTGGACATCGCTTCATCCAGCGGCACATACGCGTGGCCATAGCGATTGATGCCCTTACGGTCGCCCACCGCCTTGGCCACTGCCTGGCCAAGCACAATACCGACATCCTCCACCGTATGGTGGGCATCCACGTCAAGATCGCCTTCGGCATCAATTTCCATATCGATGAGCCCATGGCGTGCTACCTGGGTGAGCATATGCTCGAAAAAAGGCAACCCGATGTCGAGCTTTGCCTCTCCTGATCCATCGAGATTGATACTCAGCCGAATGCGTGTTTCCTGCGTGTCGCGGGACACGCCGGCCTTGCGCTCACTACCCTGTTTGCCCTTACCAGCCATCAACAGGCTCCAGAGAAAAAACCGCGCAAGTATACGGTCCTACTGCTTCCTCGGGTAGGAGCCCGTACGGAACGGCCAGACCTACCCGGCCAGACCTACATTCGATCCAGCAGGCTGCCGTAGGGGAGAAACCGGTTGTCGGTGTTGGCTTTGATCCAGCGGGTCAGATCGTCAGGATACGCCCCACGACGTTTGAGCGTGGCGGCCAACGGAACAACCGGCGACCTGGCACCCGCCTGCCAGCCGGGGAAAACGCTCTCGGCAAACGTAAAAAGCCTGATCAGCGCGATCGCGTCGCCGTCGCTGAGGTTCTCACTGCACGCCTCCCAATCTACGTCAGGATGGCGCGAAAGCGCCGCAAGCTCAGCCACATCGGGCGCGGCGAACCCAAAATCGTCCGCGTCCAGCCGGCTGGCGCCGGCGAGCAAGCGGGCCAGATCTGCATCGGACACGGTTTTTACTGATTTCGGGTCGAAACTGTTAACGGTCATGATCGGTACGAAGGCAACTTTACATAGTTATACAACTATTGCCTCAGAGTATGGTCAAATAGCCGACTCGGGGAAAGACACAAAATAATAGCAATGAGTCCGGATCGACTACACCAACGCGAAGACGAGCTGTGGTACTTCAACGTACGTGGCAATCAGGTCATGGGTCCATTCGTTACTTACCACGACGCTAACCAGGCGCTGACGTCGCACGTGACCAACTGCAGACAGCGACTAGATGGCAGACTCACATGGCCCCGCAGCCTGACCCCCTCTCGGTTGCTGCGGCGTTCATCCACGGAGCCGCGCCACATCTAGCGCCGAAGTCTTCGTCATAATCGCCGTCCCGCCTCCGCCGGACGGCGTGAACTCCTTATAATGGACCGCACCGATCGGTCCCATGAGTCATTCCCTA
>JAYGEV010000579.1:0-2186 GCA_046582225.1 Pseudomonadales bacterium | reverse complement strand
GCGCAGGGGCCGTAGTCGATCGTCTCGCCCGCGATCGACGTGTTGTCGGTGTTCATCACGCCGTGTACGAAGCCGACGCGCATCCACTCGACGATCATTGCGGCCGTGCGCCGGCTGATCTCGGCAAACCAGTCGAGATAGGCGGTCTTGTCCGCCGCATCCTTTGGTTCAGCGAGATCAGGAAAATCAGCACGAATGGTATGCCCGGCGAACGTCCGCAACAGATCGATCTCGCCCCGAGCCGCGAGCATCTCGAAGTGCCCAAAACGGGTAAACGATGGCGCCACACGACACACCACCGCACCGGCTTCCAGGGCCGCATTACCATCGTAGAACATGTCGCGCACCACTTGGTCACCGGTCAGCGTGAGGCTGAGTGCGCGCGTGGTAGGTACCCCCAGGTGATGCATCGCTTCGCTGCAGAGGAATTCCCGAACCGAAGAACGCAGAACCGCCAGGCCATCTGCAGTGCGCGAGTATGGTGTCGGACCAGCACCCTTGAGCTGCAGCATCCAGTGCTCACCGGACGAATTGCGCACTTCTCCAAGATTGATCGCCCGGCCATCACCGAGTTGCCCGGCCCAGTTTCCAAACTGGTGCCCGCCATAACAGGTGGCGTGCGGATCCATGCCGGGGAGCACAGAATTTCCTGTGAGCACAGAAACGTATTCATCGGAGCGCACGATCTCTTCGGTCAGACCAACGAGTTCGGCAACTTCCTTCGCCACTGCAATCAGCTCCGGGCGTTTGACCGGCGTCGGCAACACGCGGGAGTACAGCGCATCGTGGATTTGACGCCGCGCGCTACCCGATTCCGGGTCCCCCGGAAGCTCGCGGGTAAAGCGGTTGTCAAAGCGAAGTACTGGCTCGGCAGCCGATGTGGATATTGCACTCACGGATCCATTAGAACAGGATCTGCGATCTCGTTCACGCCGACCCGGATCGGTGCGACGGTTTCAACAACAACTCTGCGATGGGATAGTGCAGCCCATCGCCAACAGGGACGCCGAGTCATGTCGAAATACACAATCACGGTCAACGGAACGGATCACCAGATCGATGCCGAACCGGAGATGCCACTGCTATGGGTCCTGCGGGATATTCTCGGCCTCATTGGCACCAAGTATGGATGTGGCATCGCTCAGTGTGGCGCGTGCACCGTACATGTCGACGATATCGCAATGCGTTCCTGTTCGGTTGGGGTTGCCAGCGTTGCGAGACGATCGATACGCACCATTGAGGGGTTGGCTGAAAACACCCGACTGCATCCGTTGCAGCAGACCTGGATTGAGATGGACGTAGCCCAGTGCGGTTACTGCCAGTCCGGTCAGATCATGTCCGCCGCCGCACTCCTGAAATCGAACCCGAATCCGAGCGATGACGACATTGATGCCGCCATGGCGGGCAACTACTGCCGGTGCGGAACCTACAACCGTATTCGCGGGGCAATCCATGGGGCCGCCAAACTGGCGAGCACTCAGTGGGTCAACGCTGCCGAAGAGGTGAAAGCATGAAGCCCATCGACCTGGCAGGTTCGGTTAAAGCCGCGGCGGCAAATCAGTTTCGAATGGATCGACGCTCATTTTTCAAAGTCACCGGCATCGCCGGTGGCGGCTTCGTGCTCGCATCGATCATGCCGCGCGCGCTGGCGGGCGACGAAGATGTCGAGCCGCTGGTTGCCTCCAGCGAGTTGAATGCCTTTGTCGAAGTATCTTCGGACGGAAAGATCAGGATCTATTTTTCCAACTCGGAAATGGGACAAGGCATCAAAACGGCGCTGCCGATGATTATAGCCGAAGAAATGGGCGCGGCCTGGGAGGACGTCGAAGTGCTCCAATCGCCGGTTGACGAGGTTCGATTTGGCCGCCAGGGCGCCGGTGGATCCACGACGATTCCACGCACCTGGGACCAGATGCGGCAAATGGGAGCGTCCGCCAGAGAAATGTTTATCAGCGCGGGGGCGCTGGTGATGGAGGTGTCCAGGGACGAACTGAACACGGCCGACAGCAAAGTGTCCCATGGCTCAGGTCGATCCATGACTTTTGGTCAACTGGCAACGCTGGCTGCCAAACAGGACGTCCCCGATCCGGACACGCTGACCTTCAAGGATCGCGAAGACTACACCATCATCGGCACGTCGGTATCCGGGGTGGACAATCTGGCAATCACAACAGGGTTGGCCCTGT
>JAYGEV010000528.1:0-7697 GCA_046582225.1 Pseudomonadales bacterium | reverse complement strand
CGGGCGGGCAGTTGTGTTCCAGCCACTCCCGCGTGGCAGATCTGAACGCTTCGGTTTGAGTCACAGTTGGATCACTTGTGCGCTAGAGGTTGCCCCATTTGACGCGCAATCCCGGTGTCGGCACCACGCATTCGATCGAATAAAGCTACAATCTCGAAATGAAAATTGCCACCTGGAATGTGAACGGGCTGAATGCTCGGCTGGAATTCATGCAGATCTGGCTCGCCGAGCGTGCGCCGGATGTCGTGGGTTTACAGGAACTCAAAGTGACAGATGACGCGTTTCCCCACGATTTTTTTTCTGACCTGGGCTACACCGCGGTTGTTCATGGTCAGAAGGCATGGAATGGCGTGGCGGTTTTGAGCCGACTGCCGCTGGAGATCGTGCAGGTGGGTCTGCCGGGCCAGAGCGAAGCCGGCGCTCGACTGCTGACCGCCAACATAGACGGTCGACTGGACTTCACGACCGTTTACTGCCCGAACGGCAAAACCCTGGAGCACGATGATTATTCCGCCAAGCTGGCCTGGTTCGATGCATTGGCGAGCCACTGGCAGAGCCAAAGTGCCGAAGCGGCGGTGCTATGCGGTGACTTCAACATCGTCTCCGAACCAATCGATAGCTGGCGCGGCGAAGCGGGCGACGGTCGCATCTTTCACACCGAGGCGGAACGCGCGCGCCTGCAGCAGTTGCTGGACCTCGGGCTGAGCGATCTGTATCGCGCGCTGTATCCCGACGATCAGGCATTCTCCTGGTGGGACTACCGGGGTGGGTCGTTTCATCGCGGCCAGGGGCTTCGAATCGATCTCGTTCTGGGCTCTGCGGCGGTGAACGAGCGGGTCAGTGAGGTCCATACCGATCGGGATTTCCGCAAGAAGCACGATGGGCTCACCGCATCGGATCACGCGCCCGTGATCGCCGAGCTCGATTGGTAGTTATTTATACGACGGACGGTTGAACAGCTGCGGCGAGGTTGCAAAGTCATGGCCGAACGGACCCTGGACGCTGGCCTGGCTGGATTCGAATTCGAGCCACAGCAGATCTCGTGGCGTGCGCAGGACGTCATGCTCTATGCCCTGGGCGTGGGCAGCAAACCAGAACATGAGCTGGATTTTCTCTACGAGGGCCGGGGTCCGAAGGTGTTGCCTACCTACGCTGTCATTCCTGGCATGCGCGCGATGGGAAATATCGCCAAGGTGGTAGAGCTGAATATCGCGCGTTTGCTCCACGGCGAACAGGGAATAGAAATTCATCGACCGCTGCCACCTCAAGCCGAGCTTACGATGCGCAGCCACATCAGTGAGGTCTGGGATAAGGGCACCGCCGCGGTCATTGGCGTGCGCGCGGATTTCGGCGATGACGACGGTCCGGTCTTCAGCACCCACTCGACGCTTTTTTACCTCGGCGGCGGAGGCTTTGGCGGCGAACCCGGACCTTCTACCAGGGATGTGAATCGTCCCCCGGACCGTCCCGCGGACCTCGAATTGAGGTGTATGACTCGCGAAGAGCAGGGCGCCTTATACCGTCTGAGCGGCGATCGCGTTGCTTTGCATATCGATCCGGATTTTGCGCGCAAGGCTGGCTACGAGAAACCGTTCATGCACGGGTTGTGCACATTCGGTTTCGTTGGCCGCGCGGTGCTCCAGGGTCTGTGTGAGTGGGATCCGGAGCGTTTCGTTTCTATCGCCGGGCGGTTCTCCGAGCGTGTGGAATTTGGTGACGAGATTCAAACTCAGATCTGGCACACCGGACCGGGCGAAGTCGTACTGCAGGCGGTTACCCAGGATGGCAAGGTTGCGTTGTCCCATGGCCGTGCGGTGTTTCGAGCCTGATGGCGAGTTTTGTCGAAACATTTCGCGGGGTTGGCAATTCCAACGAAGAAACATGGACGTTCGATATTGACGAGCGATTCAACGGCGCATTTGGTGGTACCAACGGTGGCGTGCTGTCGGCGATATCCGTTCACGTTGCCCGTCAGCTGAGCAGCCGCCGCGCGGCAAGCATCGATTCAAGATACATTCGCGGATTTCGTCCCGGAACGGCGCGAGTGGTGAGTAGACTTGTCAAAAGAGGCCGAACCCTTACGGTGATGGACGTTGACATCCTGGATGCACAAGACCGGCTGTGTACGCACTCGGTAGTCACCCTGGTCCAGGCGAATGCGCTGGCCGTTGACATTCAGCACAGCGGCCCCCTGATGCCACCTCCAGATATGGCGAGCTGGGAAGATGGTAAATTGTGGCGAGCACCGAGCGGCCCGATGGTCATCCCGTTGATCGAGACTTTTGAGCCCACTGCTCTGGGCGGCAGCGATTCAATGACCATCACCGGCACGCGGGTGGTCTGGCAGGAATCCGGTACATCGGCCGAGGCAGCCTGTATTGCGGCGGACATATCGGTTGGACCGCCCGTCGCCCGGGCCGTGGGGTCTGCCGCCTCTACGCCAAATCCGGACCTTTCACTCAGATTCTGCGGCTCGATGGATCCTGCCGACTTCCTCGCCGCATGCTGCACGCTGCGGACCATTGATGCCGGGCTGGCATCCACGAACATTGATGTGTGGAACGCCCGAGACCTGGTCGCGGTGGGCGTTTCCAGCACCACCTGCCTGCCGGTTCCTTCAGGCTGACAGGGTTTCCCGCTTGAGCTTTTTGGCCAGCGACCAGCGGTGGACCTCTGAGGGGCCATCGTAGATACGGAACGCTCGGATTTCCCGAAATACCTGCTCAACCACCGTATCCTGAGTTACGCCGGTGCCGCCAAGCACCTGCACGCAGCGGTCGGCAATTCGAAACAGCGCTTCGGATACCGCTACCTTGGCCATGCTCGACTCGGCGCCGCCGGGATTATCAGCATCCAGTATTCCTGCGCACCAGTCGATCATCAGTTCGGATTGCTTGAGATCGATGAGGTTGTCGGCGAGCATGAATCCAACCCCTTCGTGGTCAATGATCGGTTTGCCGAACGCCACCCGCCTGCACGCATAGTCGGTGGCAATGTCGTGAGCGCGTTTGGCTGCTCCCCACCAGCGCATGCAGTGGGTGAGTCGTGCTGGCGCCAGTCGCACCTGGGCGTAGCGGAATCCTTCGTCGAGTTCGCCCAGAATCTGGTCCGCGGGAACGCGGACATCGTCCAGGCGCACCACCGCGTGACCGCCGGGCATTGAGCTGTCGATCGTATCGAGCACCCGCTCGATGGATATTCCCGGGCTATCCATGTCGGCCAGGAACATCGTCGCGGAGGTGCCCGTCTTTGCCATGATGATGCCGAAACCAGCACCTTGGGCGCCGGTAATGAAGCTCTTGCGCCCGGAGATCACCCAGTCGTCGCCATCGCGCTCCGCGGTGGTCGCCAGCATGGATGGGTCCGAACCTGCCCCGCCGTCAGGCTCGGTCATCAGAAACGCCGATCGGATGGCGCCGGACGCCAGGGGTTCCAGGAAGCGGTGCTGTTGGTCCCTGGTGGCTACTTTGTGCAGCAGGTGCATGTTGCCTTCGTCGGGCGCCATGATGTTGAGTGCGATCGGCCCCAACGGTGAATAGCCTGCCGCCCGAAACACCACGGCGGTTTCGCGATGATTGAGGTCATGGCCACCAAGGTGCTCGGGAAGCTGAGGAGTCAGCAATCCGGCGTTGCGCGCCTCGCTCTGCAACGCCTCGCGCAACTCATCGGTCGGCCCGTGCGAGTCATTGCGTGGATCCTTCTCGAAAGGAATGACGGTGTCCCTGACAAACGCATCCACAACGTCGGCAAGCTCTCGTGCTCGAAGGCTGATATCTGAAGTCATTCTTGTGTTCCGTGGTTTTAATTTTGAGGGTTCGTGAGGCCGGGATATGTGCCGTGGCAGCGGATACTATGGGGTTTGCCGGTGACCATCCAGCGCCGGACCAGAGGGACAGGATAATCGATGATCAAAATCTACCATGTGCCGGGAACGCGATCGATACGGGTGATCTGGCTCTGCGAAGAGCTGGCCGTGCCCTACGAAAGTGTGCCGGTGGATTTCTCACCGGAGTATCGGGCGAGCCCTGAATGGCGCGAGTTGAACCCGGTGGGCAAGGTGCCGGTGATGATCGACGAGCGCCCCGGCCAGGACGGCGTCACGATGTTCGAATCTGGCGCCATGGTGGAATACGTTCTAAATCGTTACGGGGCCGGTCGCCTGCGCCCGTCACTGGGCACGCCCGCCCATGCGATGTATCTGCAGTGGAGCTGGTTTGCTGAGGCCACTTTTGCGCGGCCCCTGGGAGAGATCGCGAATCATCGCCGGGAGTTTCCAGGCGATGCGGAGATCCCGGCGGTCATCGGGGAGATGAAAAACCGTGCGCGCGCGTGCCTGGATGCGCTCGAGCAAACGCTTGCTGATCAGGACTACCTGTTGGGTGACGCGTTTTGTGCGGCGGATATCATGATGGGCTACACGGTGCTTCTCACACGACTGTTCAAGGTACTCGGAGAAGATCATCCCCGCGTCCAGAATTATTTCAGCCGGCTTGCAGAGCGTCCGGGCTTCCAGCGTGCAACCGTGGATATACCCGCTGGGAGGTATTGAAGAAAGGCAATACAATGATCCACGCTGCCTGTCTCCGGTAAAATGATCATGACCAACCGAAAACCCTTCGATGTCGAACCGCTTGATGCAACTTTCGGCGCAGTCGTGACCGGATTAACGCTCGCGCGGCTCGATCAACCAACCTTCGAGTTGCTCTACGAAACCTGGCTGGAGTATGCGTTGCTGGTGTTCCCAGATCAGCATCTGACCAACCCCGAACAGATCGCCTTCGCGAAACGGTATGGCGAACTCGAGTTTGACCTGGCGCCGTTGAGCAACGTGCGGTCCAACGGCAGCCTGCGAGTCGATGACGGTAGCGACGATGTCGTCCAGGTGCTCAAGGGCAATATGGGCTGGCATTGCGACAGTACCTACATGCCTGTTCAGGCCAAGGGTGCGGTGTTCACCGCTCATGTGGTTCCCGCCACAGACGGAGAAACCGGGTGGGCGGACATGCGTGCGGCCTACGATGCCCTGGATGAGAGTTTGCGAACCCGGATCAGCGGGCTTTCCGCGTATCACTCGTTGTACTACAGCCAGGCGAAAATGGGGCATGTCCCGAAAGAAGGCGGTGACTACAGCGGCTACGGGTTTCACGATCAGGATCCGCCGTTGCGGCCGCTGGTCAAGATCCATCCTGAGACCGGGCGGGCCTGTCTGGCCATCGGACGGCACGCATATGGCATTCCGGGCATGGAGCCGGATGAATCCGAACGTCTGCTTGAAGACCTTGTGGATTCAGCCTGTCGGCGGCCGAGGACCTATCACCATCAGTGGTCTCCAGGAGATGCGGTCCTTTGGGACACTCGTTGCCTGATGCACCGGGCGCGTCCGTGGGACATGAACGAGCCGCGGGTCATGTACCATGCGCGCATTGCCGGTGATCCGGTGACGGAATTTGCGGACCACGGCTAAGGGATCATGAACGACGTTTTAGTGGTTGGTTTCGAAGTCGAACGAACCTATGAGGTGACCGCGGCGATGTCGCCGCCGCACCTGCCGGTCAAAGTCCTGTCTACGCCCTCAATGTTGCAGCTGATCGAAGGAACCTGTCTCGGTGGAATCGCGCCGCATCTCGCTGACGGTGAAACCTCCGTGGGCACTCATGTGAACATTTCTCATGTTGGGCCGGCGAACGCAGGTGAACGGGTGGTCGTAAAGGTGCGGGTTGCGGCCGTGCGAAAACGCCGCCTCACGTTCGAAATCGAGGTGACCTCGCCCCACGGGGTGATCAGCACCGGCACCCATGAACGAGCCGTGATCGATACCGGTCGATTTGGTTAGCAGAGCACTCTGACCGGTCCGGTCAGGATTCAAGCACCTACGCGCACCATGCGCTTGCCGAAATTCTCACCCGCCAGCAGGCCAATCAGACCCGCTGGAGCATTTTCCAGGCCTTCAACGATGTCTTCGGCGACCTTGATTTTGCCTTCGCGTACCCAGGTGGGGAGGTCGCGCTGGGCATCTGCCATCAGATCGGCCCGGTCGCCCACCAGAAAGCCGGTCATGGTCAAACGCTTGGTCACCAGCAAGCCGGGGACACCGCGCGGTCCGGGTGAGGGGCTCGCCGTGTCGTATTGAGAGACGACGCCGCAGCAGACGATCCGCCCCTGCAGTTTCATGCGAAACAGCGCTGCTTCCAGCGTCTGGCCGCCGACGTTGTCGAAGTAGAGATCGATGCCATCCGGGCACGCCGCCTTGAGGGCGTCGAAGATGTTTTCATTCTTGTAGTCGATGGCGGCATCGAAACCAAATTCCTCGACCAGGCGCCGGCACTTCTCCGGACCGCCGGCGATTCCAATCACGGTGGCGCCTTTGAGTTTGGCGATCTGACCGGCGACAGAACCGGTGGCGCCCGCTGCCGCGGAGACCACCACGACTTCTCCCGGCTGCGGTTGGCCGATGCCCTGCATGCCGTAGTGAGCGGTCATGCCGGTACCGCCTAGCACGCTCATGAGATGGGTCAGGGGCTCGTGACGCTCCTCTTTGCGAAGCTGCTTGCCCGGTTTGACAAAATACTCCTGCCAGCCGCCGTCACCGGCAGCGAGGTCGCCTGGTACGAATTTTGGGTCGTTGGATTCGACCACCTCCGCCAGAACGTACCCGGCCATCACCTGGCCGGCGTTGAGCGCACTGCGGTAGGTGGCGCCCTGTATCCAGGCGCGATTGGCCGGGTCGAGCGACAGATACAGCGTTCTGCACAGAACCTCGTCGGCGGCCGGTTCGGGCATCGCCGTCTCACCGAGTTCGAAGTGTTCCCTGCCGAGTTTGTCGGTAGGCATGGCGATGATTCTGATCTGCCGGTTGGTTGTCATGGGCTGCCAACAATTATTTGGGTTTGACGCCCATCATACCCTGGAAGCTGCCTGCCGGATTCGGGGTTACGGCTAGGTAAAATAGTGGGCGGCGTGGATGCCGAACGCGCCCGGGCGCAGTTCCCGCTTGATCCACACCTTTGGTGGTTTGCAGACGTCGGTGTCCATCGCATTCAAGTCGGCAATGATGGGCTGGCCGCGAGGCTGTTTCGCCTCGTTCAGAATGAGGTTGACCTTGGGCCGTAGTCGCCGTTCAGGATTCTGTGCGGTTACCACGCCCACCTCGCCCGTATTCAGTTCGACCAGCGTCCCGGTCGGGAACACGCCGATTGCCTGAGTCAGGTACTCAACCAGATCTTCCTGAAAATCGCCCCTGCGGTTTCGTGTAATTCGTGCACCGCGTCGAAGGAAGACTTCGCAGCGGCGTATGGGCGCTCGGTAATCATCGCATCGTAAGTGTCGATGATTCCGGCGATCTGGCCGTAAACGGGTATGTCCTTGCCGAGCAGGCCGTTGGGATAGCCCGATCCATCGATTCGCTCGTGGTGTGTAGCAACCATCGCGATGACGTCGCGATCGGTGATATTGGATTGCTGCAGAATGGCCAGGCCGGCGTCGACGTGGCCGTGCATCGTGTTCCATTCCGCGGCGGTCAGTCCGCCGGGCTTGGTCAACAACTCTCTTGAAATGGTTACTTTGCCTATGTCAACGAGCGCGCAGCCAAGCGCGAGCTTGTTGATCTGGTGTCGCTTGAAGCCGAGGTGGCGTCCCAGCACGGCGGCCCAGACTGCGTTGGAGATGGAGTGTGAATACCGTGTAGTCGTCCAGATTAC
>JAYGEV010000468.1:0-1598 GCA_046582225.1 Pseudomonadales bacterium | reverse complement strand
TTTTTACCATCCAACCGATCAGCTGAATCCGACGGTTTCCACAATATCGTTAAAAAACAAATAGATACGATAAGTGCCAGATTGGCACGGATCATGAATTAGATATGCACGTGGATGTGAGCGATGAGACAAATGCAATGGAACATCCAGTCATCAAACCAACAGAGGCATATTTGAGATGAGTATCTTTTCCCGTATGTCGGACATCATCAACTCGAACATCAACGCCCTGCTCGATAAGGCCGAAGATCCTGAGAAGATGGTTCGGCTGATCATTCAGGAAATGGAAGAGGCGCTGGTCGAAGTGCGCAGCACTTCGGCGCGTGCGATCGCCGACAAGAACGAGTTGTCGCGACGTCAGCGATATCTCGACGCCGAGGCTTCTGAATGGGAGCGTAAAGCTGAAGTTGCGATCGAAAAAGGCAGGGACGATCTCGCCAAGGGTGCCCTGGTCGAACGGAACAAAGCCTCCGAAGGGGTCCAGGCGCTCAGCGGGGATTCGGACCTGCTCGATGAAACGCTGAGCAAGCTGAGCGAAGACATCGGTGCTCTGCAGGGCAAGATTAAGGACGCGAAAGCCAGACAAAACGTGATTATCATGCGCGGCCAGGCTGCGCAAACCCGCCTTGGGGTGCGGCGTCAGCTCAGTGAGCACAATATTGATGATGCAATGCAGCGGTTTGAAAACTATGAGCGCAAGATGGATGATCTCGAGGGTCAGATCGAATCCTACGACCTCGGTCAGAAAACCCTGGCAGATGAGATTTCGGATCTCGAGACCGATGAGGTAATCGATGCGGAGCTCGCTGATTTGAAAGCGCGGATGGACGGCGGGACAGGCGCGAGTGGTTCGGAAACTGCCCAGGCGTCGCCTTCCAGCGATCCTGACAATTCCGCTGATTCTTAGGAGCAACAATGGACGGCATAGTCGTCGCCTTCTTTGTCCCAACCGTCATATTCCTGGCCATTGTCGCGCCGGTGTGGATCTTCATGCACTACCGCAGCAAGCAGCGCGCCCAGGGCGCCTTGTCAGAAGACGAACGAAACGCACTTGAGGCGCTCAGCGGCCAGACAGAACGAATGGTGGAACGCATCGAAACGCTGGAGTCGATCCTCGACAGCGAAACACCCGGTTGGCGATCACGGATGGGCGCGGAGTAATCTGCCATGAGTGATGGTATGAACAATGACTCGGACCATCGCAACGATTCGACCGACAATTCGACCGGTTCTTCCGAGTTTCAGGATGCGGTGGGGCGGCTCGAAACGGCCGTCAACGAGCTGGTGAATTCTGCGAAGGATCAGTTTTCCGACCGCGCCACCGCTTTCGTCGAGGAAACCACCAGTAAACTGCGACGCGAGTTCGGCGCCCGCGAGCGGACGTCATTCGAACCGAGCTCTGCTCGAGAACGGATGCGGGAACGACGTCGGAATCGTCATCGGCGCAGCTCCACGAGTATGGCGCAACGCTCGCGTCGGCTGTATCGGGATCCGAGTCGCCAGAAAATCGCGGGAGTTTGTGCGGGTATTGCCAACTACTACGGTGTAGAGACCTGGGTCGCACGTTGCATTGCGGTCACCGGCATGTTGTTTCTACC
>JAYGEV010000305.1:0-7764 GCA_046582225.1 Pseudomonadales bacterium | reverse complement strand
CACCACAACCGCCAAATAACCCATGAGCGAACAAGCAACCACCGTAACCGTTAAGATCCTGGATAAGGAATACCAGGTGAGTTGCCCCCCCGACGAAGTAGACGCGCTGACCGTATCCGCCCGACATCTTGACGAGAGGATGCACGACATTCGCGAGTCGGGGAAAGTGTTCGGCCTCGATCGAATTGCGGTCATGGCAGCGCTCAACATCGCCAACGAATTCATCAACAACCGCGAGTCACCGAGCGTGTCCGCGGGCCTCGACGATGAGAAGGTTTCAGCCCTTGCCGAGCGCGTAAGTCAAGCAATCGCTGACCATAAACAACCAAACTAGTAACGCCGTCACAGTTGTCGAAAAGTCAAGCGGCTCGGCCCAATGGAATTGGGCTATACTCCTTCGAGTCTCCTGGAATGTACGCCAGTTGGTGTCGTCCTTGAGCCGTTAGAGAAACTAAAGGAGATTTCGGCGCTGACGCCCGTGTGCATGTCCGACACCGCTTTTGCCAGCGAAAGCAGGCGAATTGTGGATCGGGAAGCCTTCGACGTCGCCCGGGTCCCCGCCTTGAACCATAACGGTTCAGGGCAAACCAAACAGCGGCATTTTGGGAGACTTTCCTCACTTCGGTGTTGATTCCACTGATGGCCGAAAAGACCGAGCGCAACGAACTTAGGCGCTACTTTCGCGCCCGGCGGCGGTCGTTGTCTGCCGATGTCCATTTTAACAACTCGCTCGACGTTACCCGCCACCTGCTCAACTCTAGCCATCTGCTGCGCGGCAAGCGCATCGGAGGCTACTGGGCCAGCGATGGTGAGGTCGATCTCGAGTTGCTGCTGACCGAGCTCGGCTATCGGCACAGACGGCTGGCGCTTCCCGTAGTAAGCGACCGTGGACACATGAACTTCTTCAGCTATCAACCCGGCGCGCGCCTCATTGCCAATCGCTACAATATTCCCGAGCCGGCGCAGCAAGCTCAGTTTATCGACGGGCGCAGCCTCAGCCTGGTGCTGGTGCCGCTGGTTGCGTTTGACGAGTGCGGGCAACGGCTTGGTATGGGCGGTGGCTACTACGATCGATTCCTGGGTTCGCTGCCTCCGCTACTGCGGCCTAGAATTATCGGTGTTGCCCACGAGGTACAGCGAAGCACTGATCGTCTGCCGCGTAGCGAGTGGGACGTCGCGCTGGACGGGGTCGTCACGGAGCGCGGCTGGCAACCCTTCTGCTGAGCCCGTATCGTTGGATTCATGGCGGTTCGCAAAATCATTCGCATGGGGCACCCGACACTGCGGCAGAAAGCGCGCAGCCTCAGCGATTCCGAAATCGGCAGCCCGGAACTGGAGCGCCTGATCGTCGATATGATCGACACGCTCCACGACTATGGCGGCATCGGCCTGGCGGCTCCTCAGATCGACGAGCCAATACGCCTCGCCATCGTCGAGATTCCAGGTGGACCAACCCGTTACGGCGATCTACCCGAACTGCCGCTCGGCGTGTTCATTAATCCCGAGATAGAAGTGATCGATGCGTCCACCGGCGGGTATTGGGAGGGGTGCCTGTCCATTCCGGGTCTGCGGGGATTTGTCGAGCGTCCACAGCACATCGTTGTGCGTGCCCGCACCCAGCAGGGCGAGCCGATCGAGCTCGAGCTGCACGAGTTCGCCGCCACAGTGTTTCAACACGAGTTCGACCACCTGGACGGTAAGCTCTACGTCGATCGCATCACTGACAGCACAAAACTCGCGTTTGAAGAAGAGTTCGGGCGTTATCTGATCGAGCAACCGGACGACGATCCGAGCGTCGACTCTGAAACTGATTAGCTGAGAAACATCCGGTAAGCCACGTTGTCGGTCTCCTCCCAGTATCGATAGCCGATGCGCTTGAGGTATTGCCCAAGGCGGCGACGATCTTTCGCTTCGGCCTCAAAGCCAACCAGCACCCGACCCCATGCAGCTCCGTGGTTGCGATAGTGAAACATGGTGATGTTCCAACTCCCGCCCAGGCCGATCAGAAATTTCAGCAGCGCGCCGGGCCTCTCTGGAAACTCGAATCGGTACAGGAGCTCGGGTTTCGCACCCAGGGTCCTGCCACCAACCATGTGACGAACGTGAAGCTTTGCCGCTTCGTTGTCGGTCATGTCTTCAACGACATAGCTCGCTGCATTGAGCTTCTCAAGAAGTTGCCGCCGGTCTTCTGGCGCGGTCACCTGCAATCCGACGTATACGTGGGCTGCATCGTCATTGGCGTATCGGTAGTTGAACTCGCTGACCGGGTGTTTCCCCAACGCCCGGCAAAACCTGAGAAAGCTGCCCGCCTGTTCAGCGATGGTGACACCCAGAATGATCTCACGCTGCTCGCCAACCTCCGCACGCTCCGAGATGTGCCGAAGACGATCGAAGTTGACGTTGGCTCCACTCACCACCGCAACCAGCTTCGCGTTCTCAACGCCCTCCCGCTCTACATACTTCTTGACGCCCGCGACCGCCAGCGCGCCCGCCGGCTCAGCGATTGACCGAGTATCGTCAAACAGATCTTTGATGGCTGCGCAGATCTCATCGGTGCTGACCGTGATGACCTCGTCCACGTGGTCGCGCGCAATCTTGAAGGTCTCCTTCCCCACTTGAGAAACGGCTACCCCGTCGGCAAAGTGATCGAGACTATCCACAGGTAGCCGCACGCGCCTGCCTGCAGCCATTGCGGCCGCGAGGCACGCGGACCCTTCGGCTTCCACCCCAACCATGCGAACACCCGGGGCGAGATACTTCACGTAGGCAGAGATGCCGGCGATGAGCCCGCCACCACCTACCGGCACAAATATCGCATCGGGCAAGCCGGCGTGCTGGTTGATGATTTCGACACCAACGGTCCCCTGGCCTGCGATTACATCCACATCGTCGTAGGGGTGGACAAACACGTAGCCGTGTTCGTCGGCGAGTTCCATCGCACGCACCGCTGCCTCGTCGTACCCATCGCCGTACAAAACCACGTTGGCACCCAGGTTGCGCACCGCATTCACTTTGATGCTGGGCGTGTTTTTGCCCATCACGATTACCGCCTTGAGGCCGAGTTTTCTCGCGGAGTAGGCAACGCCCTGCGCATGATTCCCTGCCGAAGCGGCAATTACCCCACGTGACTGCTCCTCGGTACTCAGTTGCGCGATCTTGTTGTAGGCACCGCGAATCTTGAACGAGAACACAGGTTGCATGTCCTCGCGCTTGAGCTGCACCTGATTCGCAAGCCGTCGCGACAGGTTCAGTGCCGGCTGCAACGGCGTTTCCACCGCCGCTTCGTAGACTCGCGAGGCGAGAATCTTCTTGACGTACTTTTCCACTGTGACCGTATGCGTTAGGGTTTTAGTTATCAGGCATACCGCTGTAGATACTTACCAACAATGCGGCAGCTCGGGAGCTTCAGTATGGACCAAGATCAGCTCAAACGCAGTGCCGCCGAAGCGGCCCTTGCGTTCATTGAACCAAAGCTCTCGCCGAAGAGCATCGTTGGAGTGGGCACCGGCTCGACGACCAACTTTTTTATAGACGCTTTGGCAGGCATCAAACACCAGTTCAATGCGGCCGTCTCCAGCAGTGAGGCAAGCGCCGAACGGCTGGCCGGTCACGGAATTCACGTACTGGATCTGAACGCCGCCCCGGAAATCATCGTGTACGTGGACGGTGCCGACGAGGTGAACCCCGCCCGACAACTCATTAAGGGAGGCGGCGGCGCGCTCACACGAGAGAAGATCGTCGCTGCGTCGGCAGACGAGTTCGTCTGCATCGTTGATGAGTCAAAGCTGGTGGAGACCCTGGGCACGTTCCCGCTGCCGGTAGAGGTGATTCCGATGGCCCGCGGTCTCGTGGCGCGAGCCATTGTCGGCCTCGGCGGGGCACCGGAGCTGCGCGAGGGATTCGTGACAGACAACGGCAACATCATCCTGGACGTGTACGAGCTGCAGATCACTGACCCACCGGCGTTGGAAGCCGCGTTGAACAACATCGTCGGCGTGGTTTGCAATGGCGTGTTTGCCGCCCAGGCTGCCCACCTCGTTCTGGTGGCCGGCAGCGGGGGCACCAGACGGCTTTAGCATTGGTCCGACGGCGAGACTCAGGGCAGCAGCTTTCCCGGGTTCATGATCTGATTGGGATCCAGCACCATTTTCATCGCGCGCATGATTTCGATCTCATCGGTGCTTCGCGAGTAGCTTAAATAGTCACGTTTGAGCAGCCCTACGCCGTGTTCGGCCGAAATGCTGCCGTCGCGCGCGGCAATGAGTTTGTATATGCGTGGGCTGATCGCGTCGCAATGATCATGGAACTCGGCCATGGACAGGTTTTCGGGTTTGAGGATGTTCAAATGCAGGTTGCCGTCACCGATGTGGCCATACCAGCACACCTCGAAGTCGGGATAGCTTTCCCGCACCAGCGCGTCCACCTCGTCGACGAAGTCCGGCATCGCCGAAATACGGACTGAAAGATCGTTCTTGTAGGGCGCGTATGGAGACAGGCTCTCTGAGATTCCTTCGCGCAGCTGCCACAGGCTGGCGGCCTGCGCATCGGACTGACTCAGCACGCCATCACTCACCCAGCCCGCAGCCACCACCTGCTCAAACGCAGAGCTCGCAGCTTCCACGTCTGCGGCGTCAAACTCGAGCAGCGCATAAAACGATGCAGCGTTATCCAAGGGCCGTTGCAGGTGGCGATGGGCAATGACCTTCTGCAGCGCAAGCTCTGAGAAAAACTCGAAAGCCGACAGCCTGAGCGCCGATTGAAACAGCCCCAGAACATCAAGTATGTCCCGGAACTCACCCACACCCAGAACCATCACAAGCTGCGGGTCCGGCGCCGGAGCCAGACGCAGCTGAGCCTCCACCACGAATCCCAGCGTGCCTTCCGAGCCAATAAACAGATGCCTGAGATCGTAGCCAGTGGCGTTTTTTACCAGCCCATGATTACAGTCGATGACCGCCCCGGAACCCGTTACCACCTTCAGCCCGGCAATCCAGTCCCGGGTCAGGCCGTAGCGAATGACCTTGATTCCACCCGCATTAGTCGCGATGTTGCCACCGATCTGGCTGGAACCGGAAGACGCAAAATCCACCGGGTAGGACAGCCCGCGCTGGGCCGCATACTGCTGAATCGTCTGTGTGATCACACCGGCCTGGCAGGTCAACAAACGGTCTTCAGCGTTGAATTCGAGGATCTGGTTCATGCAGTCGAACGAAACTACGATCTCGTGATTGCAGGCGAAGGCACCCCCAGACAATCCGGTTCGACCACCGGAAGGAACCAGCTTCAGCCCCTGCGCGTTGGCCAACCGAACGAGCGCAACGACGTCGTCGGTGGACTCCGGAAACACCACCGCACTGGGGGCGGCCTTGTGGCTGCGGGTCGCGTCCTGGCCCCATTGGGCAAGTGAGTCGGCGTCCCGCTTCAATTGTCGCGGTGCGAACAAAGAATCCAACTCGCGCATGTCGCGGCTCTCTCGCCCTTAGTTGCGACCCGGGTGAACAGTATATGCGCCTTGGGCCGTAGACCCGGTGTCGAGATCAAACTCGACTGTGCGCAAATCCAGCTCTTCGTCGATGGCGGCCAGCATCTGACCTCGGATCGTCGCGGTCTCGTTGACCAGGTGGTGGCGGGCTTCGGGAATGTAGAGAACTTTTGCGTCGAACAAACGCTGGATTACCTTCAGGTCGTAGTGACTATCCACCGTACGATCCGAGCCGCCCTGAACAACCAGGACGCTCAAATCGCTTGGCCGGTAGCGTACGAAGCGCTTCTTCCAGGCCACCATGGCGGTCACCCACCGCACCGGCAGAATTCGCGCCTGCAGCGGATCGCGATCTCGCAGAAATTCCAGGAACTCGAGATCTTCCGAATTATCGGCAAAGGTCCGCGGTCGCTGGCTGACAAATCGCCGGATCAATTCGTAGAACACCCGGTTGATTGGCCACAAATACGGCCGCACCAACGGTGCCAGCAAAATGATTCCCGCAAACGGGCTGGTCGCGCGGGTTACCGATTTGGCGAGCAACCACTCCATCGCAATTGCACCGCCCATGCTTTGCCCAACGAGATGCCAGGGACGCGGCAGGTGCGCGGCAAGCGCCTGCAGGCAGGCATCGACCGCGTCGACGTAGTGATCGAACGTGTCGATGGTCGCGCGTGCACCGCTGGACAACCCGTGACCCGGTAGATCCAACGTGAGCACGGCCACCCGCCTGCCGATGAGATGTCCAATGAGGTGTCGATACAGCCCAACATGGTCATAGTAGCCATGGATGACAAGCGCAGTCCCGGTCGAGTCCTGCGGCGTCCACAGGTGTACCGCGAGCCGATGGCCGCCACCATCGATCACGCCGAACTGGTGCGTGAGATTCGGGACCTCTTCGGCGAAATGAATACCGTAGTGCCGCAGGTAGGCCTCTTCAGGAGCGCTCAACCCAGCCGGAGCGCCCGGCACAAGCGGTTTGAGTTCCCCTGTGAGTCGATCCGGATTAAAGCCGAATTCGTCGCTGTTGCTCATTGTCAGGGTAACCCTCCCTGGCGGGCCATCGGCCAGCGTCCGCTGCCCGATTCCGGCTCAGCCGCCTGCTCGCTTCATCAGCACGGCAACCGCCGGCAACGTTTTCCCCTCAACAAATTCGAGGAAGGCGCCACCGCCCGTGGATATGTAGGAGATGCCCTCACGCACCTGGTATTTGTCGATGGCGGCAAGAGTGTCGCCGCCGCCCGCGATTGAAAAGGCGGAGCTCTCGGCGATGGCCTCGGCGACAACCCGGGTACCTTCACCAAACTGGTCTATCTCGAACACCCCGACCGGGCCGTTCCAAAGAATCGTACCTGCCTTTTTGAGTTCGGCCGCGAGTTGGCGGGCGCTTTCGGGGCCGATGTCGAGGATCATCTCGTCGACGGCGACTTCGTCGAGGCGGCGCAACACCGCGGTTTCATTCTCCTCCAGACGTTTGCCGACCATGACGTCGGTTGGCAGCGGAACATCCACCTTGGCGGCGATCCGCGCCGCGGCATCGACCAGGTTCGCCTCATACAGCGACAGGCCAACCTCATAGCCGGCCGCGGCGATGAAGGTATTGGCAATACCGCCACCGACGATGATGCGGTCCGCCGTTTCAGACAAGGCATCCAACACTTCAAGCTTGGTGGAGACCTTGGCGCCACCGACGATCGCCGCCATGGGTCGTGCTGGCGCCGCGAGGGCCTGCCCCAGCGCTTCAAGCTCCCCGCTCAACAGCGGACCGGCACAGGCGATGGGGGCGAACCGCGCGACACCATGAGTGGACGCCTGAGCCCGGTGAGAAGTGGCAAACGCATCCATCACGTAGATGTCACACAAGCTCGCGAGCCTGCGCGCGAGACTCTCCTCATCGGCTTTTTCTCCGCGCAGAAACCGTACGTTCTCCAGCAGGGCAACGCCCCCTGCTCGAAGCTCGCCGAAATCATCTCCAGCCTCGTCGAGGCTCAACAACGTGACCGGTTCGCCCAACAGTTCTGCCAGCCGCCCGGCAACCGGCGCCAACGAAAACGCTGTATCAAACACACCCTCCTCGGGCCGACCCAGGTGCGACATGACCAACGTGCGGGCACCGGCCCGCATCGCTTCCTGCAGCGTCGGCACTGCCCCCCTGATGCGCGCGTCGCTGGTAATCCTGCCGTCTTTGATGGGCACATTGAGATCTTCACGGATCAGCACCCGCCGGTTCGCGAGATCCTGATCAGCCATCTTCTTTGGAGGCGCGGTGTTGGCCACCTTGC